>JAAFIA010000045.1 GCA_013298545.1 Bacteroidota bacterium
GCGTTTTTTAACCGCAAAGAGTGCAAAGTTTTTTTTTACCGCAAAGGACGCAAAGGTTTTTTTACCGCAAAGGACGCAAAGGAATATTAACCGCAAAGAGTACAGCGTTTTTTAACCGCAAAGAGCGCAAAGTTTTTTTTTACCGCAAAGGACGCAAAGGTTTTTAGTTATGGGCTTTGCGAACTTTGCACTTTCTTTGCGCCCTTTGCGGTTCTTATCAAGAATGGGCTTTGCACCTTGCGGTTCTTATCAAGAATGGGCTTTGCGAACTTTGCACTTTCTTTGCGCCCTTTGCGGTTCTTATCAAGAATGGGCTTTGCGGTTATTCTTATAGCCTATGCTTTTATAGAAGAGTCTAACTGTATTGAAATTCCAACTAGTACCCACAAAAAACGGTTGCCTTTTTGAGACAACCGCTTTACACCTCTGGTGAAGTGTTTGGTGTACTTATCCTTTTACCGTTTTAACCAAACGGCCACGCTCGTAATGTTCTTCGCGCACTAATTTTCCTTTATCATTATAAATATACCAAACACCTGTTTTGCGTGCAATAAATGTTGGATTATTGGCCGGAAGTGCTTCAAATTGCCCTTTGGTAGAAACTTGCCCATTGCTGAAATATTCTGTAAACGCACCCGTATAACCAAAACGATACCACGTATATTCGGCTCTGATTTTTCCGTTGCAATGGTATTTTTTCACCGCCTCCGCAGTTAGTGAAGAGGGATTGAAACTTACAATTTGCTGACCGCTTTCGCACCATTCTTCCAAACGTGTCATTGTTCCTGTTTTGTCGTAGAAATAACGGTTTTGCAAAGAACCATTTTTGAAAAAATGATTTTCTATAATGGAATCGTTGCGAACAAAACGCTCACTTTGTACTTTACCATCAGCGTACCATTTTTTTCCTACGGGCAGGTAACGGTAGAACATATTCTCATAAGAAAATTCGGATTTTTTTGTTCCGTTTTTATACCATTCGCGCCAAACACCAACCTGTTCTCCTTGCTCCGAAAAATGCCATTCCGCTTTTTTCTTTTGCAGACCAAAATCGTAATACAATTCCCAATCGCCCTTGCGAAATTCTTCGCGCACGGCATAGCTCGTGTCTTTTTTAAATACACTACTTTCAATCAATGTCGTATCTAAATAACACACCTGATTGATTTGGGTTTGAGCCGTTGCTGTCAGCGCAAGGGCAAGAAAAGGGAGAATTAAAAAGCGTTTCATAAGGTGTATAAATGCAGTTTTCATGCCAGAACTTCAAGCATCGCTTGACGAATGTGTTGAAAGTCGGTAGCTTTTAGCGATGCCCCACCAATCAAACCACCGTCAATGTCTTGACAGGCAAATAAATCGGCTGCGTTAGATGCGTTGCAACTTCCTCCATACAAAATAGGCGTTGTCTGGGCTAAGGTTTCGTTCCATTGTTGATGCAATTCATTGCGAATAAACGCATGCATCTCTTGCGCCTGTTCTGTTGTTGCCGTATTGCCAGTTCCAATGGCCCAAACAGGTTCGTATGCAAGAATCGGAAGTGGATGTGTGGCGAAAAAATCAGGCGTTAAATGCAACAAACTTTCACGGAGTTGTTGAGCAACGGTATCAACATGTTTGCCCGCCGAGCGTTGTTCCCATGTTTCACCAATGCAATAAATGGGTGTGAGGCCACAAGCGTAAGCCTGATTTATTTTTTTGCGTAAGGTCTCGGCATCTTCTTGGAAATACAACCGCCGTTCGGAGTGGCCAACAAGCACAAACGCCGCACCACACGAAGCAATCATCTGCGCCGACACTTCACCCGTGAAAGCACCTTGTGTTTCGGTATGGCAGTTTTGTGCACCAAGCGCTAATCCATCGGTATCTGCACAATGATGGGCCAATTCGCTGATGTATGGAAATGGCGGTGCAAGAATCGTCAACAAATTCGCATGCCCACGCTGCATCACCTGCGAACGTATTTCGGTTGCTAGAACAGTCGCTTCATCAAGCGTTTTGTTCATCTTCCAATTTCCAGCAATGATTTTTTTACGCATTGTGTATTCGTTATTCCTCTACAAGAATATAAAAAAATTAGTTCAAGCGGACACGCGGATCGAGTAGCGCGTAAACAATATCCACCAAAATATTCAGTACCACAAAGCACGTCGAGAAGACGAGCGTACTTCCCATGACCACTGGTAAATCAGAATTGAGCAAGGCTTTTACCACTTCGTATCCAATTCCTTTCCAGTCAAAAACCGTTTCTACAAAAGCTGCACCCGCCATCAATCCCGCAAACCATCCCGAAATAGACGTTACAACCGGATTGAGTGCATTCTTCAAGGCATGTTTGAACACCACTTTATACATGCTCAATCCTTTTGCTTTAGCCGTTCGGATATAATCAAACGACATCACTTCCAACATCGAACTGCGCGTAAGTTGAATAATCAATGCCAAGGGACGAATACCCAAGGTAAATGCGGGCAAGATCAGATTTTTCAAATCCAGTTCTTCCTGCATCGTTCGTAAATTCAGTGTGTAAAGACTACCGATGTTTTTTAGTCCGGTATAGTCTTTCAGCAAATACCCAAACAGCCACGCAATGATGATGGCAAAGAAAAAAGAAGGTCCGGCCATGCCCAAAGTCGAAATCACGGAAACTAACCGATCGAAAAATGAATTCTTTTTCAACGCACTCACAACACCTAGAAAAATGCCCACAAACGAAGCAAAAAGAATCGAGGCTAAAGCGAGAATGATCGTTTCGGGAAAAGTCTCGCCAATAATTTCGGAAACCGGTTTCTGATTTTGATACGAACGCCGGAGATACGGTTTTTTTAAAATCAGTTTACGATCGCCACCCAAACTGAACAATTGAATCGGATTGCCGTATTTGGCCGTATCTAGAAAATTGGTTGACGTAGAATCTTGGGTATGGTAAACCGATAAAAACGACATGTCGTTGAGAAACATGGCGTATTGTGTTGGAAGCGGTTTGTCAATGCCCAAATCGCGGCGAATGATTTCGACGGATTTTGCATCCGTGCGTTGTCCAAGACGCATACGCGCCGGATCGCCCGGAATTACATTGAACAATAAAAACACCGTTGTTATGACCCCGAACAAAACGAGGAAACCATAAACAATGCGTTTCAGAATGAATTTAATCACAGCTTACTTATACGTCTCAAAGACGTGGTTAAAGTAGGGGAAATCATTGCTATGCCACATGGCCGAAGATACACCATCTTTCAATAAAATCAAGCCCGGATTTGAACGAATAACCGTTTTTAAGGCTGTTTGATCGACCACATAGATCGGATACTGTGCTTTGGTGCGTTTTCGGTAAGCTGCAATTTTTTCGTTACTCGCCGCTACCAGTGCGTTAAACGGAATGCCTTTTTTCTGACAATCGGCATAAAACGCATTCACTTTGGCCATTACGTCGTAATCTGTTTTTTCCAGATCGTACATGACCAAATAAAACTGCATGCCTTTCATGCGCAAGAGCGAATCGTTGTGCGTAAACATGCTATCTGTATCGGCAATATTGAAATCGCGGATGGTAGCTTCGCAATTGCCTTTGCGGATCAATTTATCGTAACGGCAATAGAACGTCCAAGTCGAATCGGGGAAACTATCCATGCCAAATTCGCGGTAAGGCCCGAGCGAATCTTGGTTGTGGTAATAATAAAAACGCATTACGGTCGAATCGTTTACACATTTATCGGCTTGCGGTGTTTTTTGCTGCGTTGCTTTCCACCAGTTCTCGCCAATTTTATACGGACGGAAATCGATGATTGGCATGTGGCGATAGGTATAAACCGGAATCGCGAATGAAATGAAGGTGAAAATGCCCACCGCACCAGCCATCACAATCGTATTGCGGAAAAGTGGTTTGATGTGTTGCTCCGTTACCATCAGCAACGTAATGAGCAGCAAGAGAATCAAATCTTTCCAGAACGATTCCCAAGGCGTTAATTTAATCGCATCGCCGAAGCATCCGCAACTCGTTACTTTGTTGCAACACGCCGAATAAAATGTAAGGAAACTGAAAAAGACAATCATCGCCAAGAGCAGCCACAAGGTCCACCGCGTCTGGAATCCCAACAATAAGAAAACGCCTAAAACCATTTCTATGGCTACCAAAAGAATGGCTAGCAATAAGGGATTTTCTTTAAAGAAATGCCAGAATTTGCTCGGCTCTGCAGGTGCTTGAACGCTTGCTGCTTGTGCTTTTTCTTTCGAGCAAGGCAATTCGATGGTGTTCGGGTTCGCCACTTTCATATCGCATGAAAAGCCTTGGCCGAAAACCTCAAAATACTCTTCCAGTTTATAGCTAAATCCAACCGGATCGTTGGCTTTGATAAAGCCCGAAAAGATAAAAAGACCACCTACGGCAATGCGGCATAAATGCGTCAGAATCGGAACGCGTTTAAAAATCATGTCCAAATTCACCATCAGCACCACACCGCCCAAAATGGCGAGAAGATGCAAACGGTTGAAACAAGGCGGACAAAGGAGCAGAATCAGTGCGGCAAGCGCAACAGAGAAAATGAGCCGGAAAAGGCGAGAGTTAAAAAAGGCCATACGCTTAATGGGTTTCGCTGAGGCGAATCAAAGCAAAGATAGCGTAATTGATGATGTCGAAATAATTCCCTTCCACGCCTTCCGAAACGATGGTAGCGCCAGCATTGTCTTCGATTTGTTTGATGCGAAGCAATTTAACAAGAATCAAATCGGTCAACGAACTAATACGCATATCGCGCCAGGCTTCGCCATAGTCGTGATTTTTATTTTCCATCAAATTTCGGGCCTCTTTTGCGTATTTATCGTACAACGCAATGGCTTTTTCTGGCTCAAGTTGTGTTTCGGTGCCAGTACCTAGCTCGATTTGAATCAAGGCCATGATCGAATAATTGACCAGTCCTAAATATTCGCCCTTGATATCGTCCTGAATTTTTTGTTCGCCCTTGTTTTCGATGGTACGAATGCGTTGGGCTTTGATAAACAATTGATCGGTGAGCGATTGGGGACGGAAAACGCGCCACGATGTGCCATAGTCGCGCATCTTTTTGATATAGATGTCGCGGCAGATCGTTATACTTGCGGCGTATTGTTCAGCAGTTTTTGACATGGAAAACAGAATCAGTGCGCAAGATAAGGAGTTTCGTTTGCAGGGAAGCAATGAAAAGGAACTCAATTTGTCAAAACCGATTGTGATGGGCATTCTCAACCTCACACCCGATTCGTTTTCCGATGGCGGTTTGTTTGTCTTGCCCGAAAACGCCCTCGCACAGGCCCGCGCCCTCGCACAAGCCGGCGCACAAATCATCGATCTGGGCGCTTGCTCCACTCGTCCTTCTACCGTTTATGGCGAAACCGGACTCGTCTCCGAAGCCGAAGAATGGAAACGCCTCGAACCCACGTTACGCCTCATTCGTAGCGAACTAAAAGACACATTTCTCTCCGTCGATACCTTTCGCGCCAGCATTGCAGAAAAAGCCGCAAAGCTCGGTGCCGATCTCATCAACGATATTTCGGGCGGAACACTGGATGCGCGCATGGATGAGGTTCTCGCGCACCTGCAATTGCCTTACGTGGCCATGCATATACAAGGCACACCGCAAACCATGCAAGAAAATCCGCACTACGAAAATGTCGTAGAAGAAGTCTATCGGTTTTTTGAGCAACGCATCGAAAGTTTAGAAAAACGGGGCGTAAAACAAATCATCCTCGATCCCGGATTTGGTTTTGGAAAAACCGTGGAGCATAATTATACGTTGCTTCGCCATTTAAACACATTTACGCAATTGGGAAAACCTTTGCTGGTTGGATTTTCGCGCAAATCTATGATCCATCGCGTGTTGGATTGTACGCCGCAAGAAGCGATAAACGGCACAACGGTGCTCAATACCTTGGCACTCGCGAAAGGCGCGTCCATCTTGCGTGTACACGATGTGCGCGAAGCTTGCGAAGCCATTGCACTGAGTGAAAAAATGAATGCTGAATGATTTGTCGTGCCGAAAAAGTACCTTTGATGCAGTTTTAGAAAACCCGTTGTGAACGAATTTTTGCACCCGCTTTTATTTATCACGTTTCGCTGGCAATATGTCCTCGACATTTTTCTGGTGGCGATTCTGATTTATCAATTGTACAAATTGGTACGCGGAACGGCAGCGCTCAATATCTTCATTGGTATGGCGGCGTTTTATGTGTTTTACCGCTTGGTACGTTTGCTCGATCTCGATTTGTTCAGTAGCATTCTCGGAAAATTTATTGATGTTGGCGTGATTGCTTTGCTCATTGTGTTTCAGCAAGAATTGCGGCGTTTCTTTTTATTCATCGGCACCTACAATGTGATGAGTCGGGAACGCATTCGCAGGGCCATTTTCAATTGGGGCGAAGAAACAAACGAAGTGAATTTAGATTTGCTGGCCTTGACCAAAGCATGCCGCAACATGTCGGAATCAAAAACAGGTGCGATTATCGTTATTGCGCGTACGAATGATTTGAAATTTTACGCCAACACAGGCGATCCGGTTGATGCGCGTGTTTCGGTGCGGATGCTGGAAAGTATTTTTTATAAGAACAGTCCTTTGCACGATGGTGCGGTCATTATTTCGGGCAATACGATTCGTGCGGCGCGTTGTGTGCTGCCGGTTACGGAGAACAATGAGTTTCCGGCACATTTAGGGATGCGGCATCGTGCGGCGGTGGGCATCACCGAAAATTCGGATGCGATTGCGGTAGCGGTTTCGGAACAAACAGGCGAAATTTCGTTTGCGCGGGAGGGCGCGTTGGAGGGCAATATTACCTTGGAACGGTTGAAAGAATTGTTGGAGAAATATACGCGGGAGTGAGGATTTGGTTGAGGTAATGAGACTGTTTTTTTAGGAAATAAAAGCTCCGCCGGATTTGTAATCCGGCTAGACCCGCTCGCTCCGCAGGTTCCGAGAAATCGGAATGCACTTCGGCGGCAATAATTAAAAACAAATAAATTGTAGCAGTTTAGTTTCTGTAATTAATAAATAAGCTTACAGGTAAGTTAACTTGCTAGTTAATGAGGTTTTTTGTAAATTCGAGAAGTGAAAAAGAAGAAAGAAATTGGTCTTGATTTTGAAGTTGACAAGCTTACCAACTCAATTGAAAATGTGGTAACTGGTGACAGTTTTCCCACAGATATTTCAATTGTAACATCTGCTGATCTTAAAAAGATCGTAACAAAATACAAATGGCAGTTTGATTGGAGATATGAGTATAAACAACCGGAAAGAGAAATTTACAAGTTGACAATTGTAAACAATCAACAACCACTCAAGGTTTAATAAGCATCGAAATCAAAACAGATAACGTATATCTACATCTTTTAGAAAGTGCACCTTTTAACAAAGGGAAAATGAAAATGTACGCCGGAATTCCGGGTAATTTAGTGGCATTTGCTTGCAAACTTTCTTTCCAACCTGGACATGATGGACATGTCTCTTTTATTTCAAAAACACAACTCATTCAGCATTATATTGACACATTAGGGGCAACTCACATTGGTGGTAGAATTATGATTATTGATACAATTGCAGCATTAAAATTAATGGATAAATATTTTTCAAAATGAAGGCAAGAAAAAAAGAACTAAACGTTGACTTTATTGGTGGGCAAAATAACCCATTGACAAAAGCAGAGCAGCTCGTTATTAGTGAATTTATTAAACAATCAAAAATAAAGTGGAAAAAGCGCCTGCTTGTTAAAGCTCCCAAAAGTCCACAATCTCCCAAAACACGAATTACAAATAAGGTGTTAACCAAATGATTTGTACTAAACATTTCCCCCATCGCTCCGCAGGATTTGCAATCCTGCGGCAATAATTAAAAAAATAAATTATAGCAGTATAATTTTTACAGGAAGAAAAAACCGCAGGATTTTCAAATCCTGCGGAGCAAATAAATAAACGCACACCCTCGCTCCGCCAAATTTGTAAATCCAGTGAGTGCATTTCTTGAATCAATCACAATTAATTCGACTATGGAAATACAAACAACATACCAGAAGACAATACTTTTTGCTGCATTCAAGCATTCAGAAAAAAATCAGACCATTCCAGGAACAAATCTTCCTTATGTTGTTCATCTGAGTAATGTAGCCATTGAAATTATGACGGCCTATCAATATGCGGCTGATTTTGAATTGGATTTTGCTTTAAAATTGGCGCTGCTCCACGATACATTGGAAGATACTTCGGCTACGTTTGATGAAATAGCAACAGTGTTTGGTGTAGATGTTGCGCATGGTGTTTCTGCATTGACAAAAAATGAAGCCTTGCCAAAGTCAGAAAGGATGCTCGATAGTTTAAACCGAATAAAAAAATTGCCGAGAGAAGTTTGGGCGGTAAAATTAGCAGATCGAATTACAAACCTACAAGAGCCTCCAAACCATTGGGATGCTCAGAAAAAAGAACAATACAAACAAGAAGCGATTCAGATACTACAATTTTTAAAAGGTGGAAATAACTATCTTGAAGAGCGTTTGAATGGAAAGATCATTGACTATCAAAACTACATTGATGCAAACTGAGGCATACGGGTTTTAAATAATTATTAAATGCGTTAACAGCAATTACTTCAAAATTGTTTTTTTAATGAGACTAACCGAAGAAATCAAAAATAACGTATTCCGTTTTCTAGAATCTTTTCACATCAATACGGGAAAGAGTCTGTATTTCCGTGAAGCTATTAGCACGAACGAAGGGAATTTCGATAGACACTTTACCTCTTTTTCAAGCACAGCATTCAAACTAGTAAATGTTGCAACAAGATATAGTGGGGCAAGAATCATGTTTGATGGCGAAAAATTGAATTATGAAATTAGCCTCGATTGCCTTATTCATTTTGAAGAAAATGAAAACGAAATTACTTTTGTAGAAGCGTATGCTGAGAAAGTATATAGAAGAACAATTTTGAAAATAATAGATGAGAATAGTTGAATTTGATCCAAACGCTTGGTTTTTCCTAACAGATGGGAACGATTTTTTTATGGATGTAAATTGCAATTATTCGTTTGTTGGCTTTACCAGAACCATTCAGCTTAATGCGCCTGAAATAGCAGCGTATAAAAATGATGGAAGATTGTACTTGGTTAAATTAGCAGATGAAATCCAATACCAAGCCTTAACTGTATATCAGCAGAGAAATGTAAACCGTGAAATTGAAGAACAAGTTTCGGCGGCAATTATAAAATTTAAAGAACACGCTCCGCCGGATTTGTAATCCGGCGGGAACTCGTTTAAAATGCATTAACCTTTACAGATAAATCTAACCGCCGGATTGCAAATCCGGCGGAGCCAAGCAAAATATTTTTTTAAAACCCTTACGAATACTGCTCCTCGCTCCGCAGGATTTGTAATCCTGCGGCAAAAATTAAAAACAAATAAATTATAGCAGTATAATTTTCACAAGAAGAAAAAACCGCAGGATTTGCAATCCTGCGGAGCCAAGCAAAATATTTTTTTTTAAACCTTACGAATACTGCTTCAAAACAGCATTCAGTCGTTTCAGTAAAAGCACCATAATAACCGTCGCCACGCCAAGCAGCGCACAATTCACGATAAAAAAGACCGCTTTGTTTTCGTATGTATCCCACATGGATGCGAGTACGCCCGAGAGTTTATTGCCGAGCGATGTGGCCAAAAACCAACCACCCATCATGAGCGCCGTAATGCGTCCCGGACTGAGTTTGGAAACAAGTGAAAGCCCCATCGGACTCAAGCAAAGCTCGCCGAGTGTAATCACACCATAAGCACCAATGAGCCACCACGGACTTACTTTGATAGCGCCATTGCTTCCCGCATAAACGGCTGCTACCATGACCAAAGTAGAAAGTGCGCTGATGCCAAGACCAATCGCAATTTTAGATGCTGTACTCGGTTCTTTTTTACGACGCGATAGCCATGCAAAAAATCCAACAACAGGGAAGGTGAGCAGCACAACCCAAAGTGGATTGACCGATTGGAAAATTTCGGTATTGAGGGTTGTTACCGAACCATTTTCGGGTGGCATTTTTTCGGCAGGAAGATTTTTGAAATAATCGTTTTGCGCAAAAACTTTTTTCACTTTCGGTTTTCCACCCACCATTAATTTTGATCCAGCAGCATTCAATACATACTGCTTACGAAAATGCGCATCGGTTAATTCGATGCTATCGGGAGCCGCACTTACTTTTTTGGCAAAGCCAAGCGCATCGAGCGGTTTAGCAACAGCAGCAGGCATTTCGCGATCGGTATATTTATTGGCCCACGTGGTGAGCGCTGTGCCGTTTTGTTTGAATACCGCCCAGAAAATAACCACCACCGCAAAAATGGCGAGTAAGGCTCCCACTGGTTTTTTTTCTTCTGCGCTGCTGCGCACATACGTCATCACATAAAATCCAACAACCGGCAAAGCACCAATCAAAAACGCATCGGTAGAATCGCTGCCGAAGATATTGCCCGGAATCATCCAACCCAAAACACCCGCAACAATGGCCGGAAGAATGGTTGTATTTAAAATTTGCATCATGCTCAAATCGCCTGCTTGTACAGGTTTTAGCACATCGGCATGTTTGTAATGCTTATTGCCAAAGATAAAAATTGCGACACCGAGAAACATACCAACACCAGCACAAATAAACGCCGCACCCCAACCAAAATTATTGCGCAACGAGGCCGCAAAGAAATTGCATATCGCTGCACCAATATTGATGCCCATGTAAAAAATACTATACCCCGAATCTTTCAACGGCGCATATTTCGGTTCGTTGTATAAATTCCCTAACAACGTTGAAATATTGGGCTTGAAAAAACCATTGCCCAAAATGATGAGGACAAGCGAAACCCAAAAAATCTCAGCACCTTTTACCGCCAACAAACAATACCCCAGACCCATCAAAACACCACCAATGATAATGGATTTGCGGTAGCCCATAATCCGATCGGCGAGCAATCCACCCAGAAAAGGCGTCAGAAAAACAAGTGCGATAAATGTTCCATAAATATCAGCCGATTGATTCGAGGCCATGCCGAATCCACCTTCTTTTTCAGGTGCTTCGAGGTACAGCGTAAAAATGCCAATCATGAGGTAATAGCCGAAGCGTTCCCACATTTCGGAGAAAAACAAAAAAGGCAATCCGGCCGGATGCTTGAGTTTAGCTGTTGTCATGTGGTGAAAATAAGAAATTCGGGCGGACTTTTGCCGAACTTGCTTATGATTGGAGGAATGATGTGTTGGTTGGCGATAAATGTCCAATTCTTACTAGCGCAGCAATTATCAAGAAAACACATACTGCTCGTGGATTCCCCAAGAGCTATAATACAAGCCAACAGCAACAAATAAATTACAGCCGCTAAATTGTGATGCGGTGCAAATAAAGCGGAGTGCCTAAAGGTTACTTGATTATTACTTTACGAAATGTGAGTGAAATACGTCGGTTTCGTTCGATTATCTGATTGTTGTATTTATCTTTTTTGCGGTTTGCAATACCGTGTTTCCAATTATAACGTGCTTCGCCACTCAAAACAAGTAAACTAGATGGGTCTAATAACAAGGATGTCGTTTCCAATGTTTCGGCCTGTGTAAAGTCCATTAAACACGAACTATTCAAACTCAATGACGCAATGGTATCTTCAAAGCAAGGTTCGCAATCAATGTGTGGTGTGATTCCTTGCCCAGGTAAGTATTCATTGATAATCAACTGATCAGCAACAAAAGGTAAAATACCTTCGACATACATGCGTAAAGACAATTGCTGCCCCCAATCCGGCAACGCACCTAAATACATGTCGTAGTTAATACGCCGACTTTTATAATCGTAACGATAACCGTAATGTTGAACGCGACGTTTAAGATCATCAAGCCAAGGCGACGCATCAACAGCCGTAATTAAATCGCGAGCAACTTGCGACGAAATATACTGGCTGTAATACTGCAAACCCGCTGGTAAGCATATTGGTTTTACATATGCATTTACCTGTTGTGCGGGTGATTCAAATAGTGCAAGTTGTGTCAACATGCCTCAGCTTTTTTATAAAAGTAATACATTTTAACCCAAAAGTCAAGTTTATCCCGCCCATAGTTTAACAACATATCATTGTCAAAGCCATAATGAAGCGAGTCTAATTTTAGATTATCCCACGCCTGATATTTTTGAATAAACTGATTCCAGTATGGACTTGTAGAAATCAGAATAGGATTTTGCTCGATCAAGTGCAAATTCAAATGGCTATTGCGGACTAAAAAATTATCAATGTGTTTAAAGAAACCAACGTTCAAAAATTTACTTGAAGACAAAAATGAAAAAATTACTACAAGATCCGTTATATGCTGATCTACTGTCAATTCATCAAGTTTATCGATAGTCGAATAAAATTCGATTTTAGACTTCGGATCAAATAAAGAAGAATCGTTTTTGACTTCGGTGGCCAAATCAAGCATCGCTTGCGCGCGATCTATGCCAATATAATTAAGATTTATTGGTAGCGTAGTTGTTTGAGAGCAATATGCCGCAATGGAAACACCCGCCGTCATTGGGCCACACCCAATATCAATAAATAATGTTTTGTTGCAATCAAACGATTTGTTTTCCATTTTCAATTGATGCAATACCGCAACCATGCTGCTATAATGCATTTGAAAATAGTAGAAAGCATACATCGCCACTAAATCAGTTGTGGATATAGTAATACCGCTTACATGATCTATATAAGGAACTGCAAAATCGACTCGGCCTTGATTAAGTATGCTTCGATTATTCGCCAGCTTTTGCCCATCATTAATTTGCAAGAACGCATCAAATCGTTGTGCGAAAATACGGTTGGCCATATTTTTTACAACCTCAATTGTAGTAACGTGAATCATTAGTATATATTTTTTTTATAAATATATACAAAAATATGAATAGTAAATAAATGGTACTAAATCCCTACCGCACCATCACCCGCAAACACTCCTGCAACAACGCATCGCGGTTGATTGGCACTACGCCCACGCTCTCGCACACCAGCCCGCCCGAAAGATTCGACATTTCCGCAATCACTTCCGGTTTCAATCCCGCCGCCAACGCCAACGCCGCCACGCTCACCACCGTATCGCCCGCACCAGATACATCCGCAATATCGCGCTTGTGTGCCGAAATGCGCTTCTTCACCTTGCGCCCATGCACATACACACCATGCTCCGATAACGTGATCATCGCCATCTCAATTTTCAATTTCGTCTTCAACAAATCAACCGCTTTCGCCAATTCCTTCTCACTGCTGTGATCGAAATCAACTTTCAAACCTTCTTTCAACTCCTTCAAATTCGGCTTAAACAAAGTCGCACCATGATAATTCATGAAATGCTTTTTCTTCGGATCAACCACAACAGGTACTTTTAATTTCCGCGCACGATTCACCACATCCCGAATCAACGGCTCTGTAATCAAGCCTTTATCGTAATCTTCAAAAATAATCACGTCGATTTTTTGCGTGTCCAACAAATACGCAATCCGTTGCGCAAACAAACTCGTTTCGTGTGGCGTAATATCATACTCAATTTCCTCATCCACACGCAACAAATGGTGGTTGTTGCCAATCACCCGCGTTTTCACCGTTGTAATGCGATCTCTGCTTTTCAAAAGACCTTTGGGCGCTAATTTTTGTTCCTGCATCAATTGCAAAAACTGCTGCCCATCGTGATCCACACCAATGACCGAACATAAAATTGGCGTAGCACCCATGGCTTGAATATTCAAGGCCACATTTGCTGCGCCGCCAAGCCGTTTCTCCTTGTGCGTAACCGATACAACCGGAACAGGCGCTTCGGGCGAAATGCGTGTTACTTTTCCCCATACATAATTATCGATCATCACATCGCCGATGATCAACACACGGAGTTTGCGAAACGCATCAAAAATGCTGCGGATTTCTTTTTCGGTTAATTGTGCCACAGGAAATTATGCTAAGAATTAATTCAATTTCGATAAAGCCTCGCGCATACGACGCACCGCTTCAGTTAATTTATCATCAGAAGTCGCATACGAAATTCGGATGTAATTATCATCCCCAAACGCAGCGCCCGGAACCACTGCCACGTGTGCCTGATCGAGCAAGTACATGCACAGATCGGTTGCATTGTAAATGGTGAGATCGCCAAATTTTTTTCCAAAAAATGCAGATACTTCAGGGAAAACATAAAACGCGCCATCGGGATTGTTGCAGTTCATACCCGGAATTTCACGCAAGCCATTAACAATCAAATCGCGGCGGCGGTGAAAGGCATCTGTCATCGGTTTGGTCTCAATCGGATCAATCAACATGGCCGCATGCATCGCTTTCTGTGTAATCGAACTGGTAGCCGAAGTAAATTGTCCTTGCATTTTATCGCAAGCCTGAGCAATCCATTTGGGCGCAGCCAATATGCCACCGCGCCAGCCCGTCATCGCAAACCCTTTCGATACACCGTTGATCGTAATTGTGCGGTCGTACATATCGGGAAACTGCGCTAGACTTTCGTGTTTGCCCACAAAATTGATGTGCTCATAAATTTCGTCAGCAATGATATACAAGCCTTCGTGTTTCGCAAACACATCGGCCAAAGCACGCAATTCGTCTTTCGAATAAACAGAGCCTGTTGGATTGCAAGGCGTACTGAAAATAAATAAACGCGATTTCGGCGTGATGGCTTTTTCCAGTTGTTCCGGCGTAATTTTAAAATTCGTTTCAATCGTTGTCGGAATCATGACCGGAACGCCTTCTGCCAGTTTAACGAGTTCGAGGTAACTCACCCAAAACGGAAGCGGAATAATCACTTCGTCGCCTGGATTAACCATACTCAAGACAGCATTGGCAATGGATTGTTTCGCTCCCGTAGAAACTACAATCTGGTCGGCTGTATAGGTCAATCCATTATCGCGGCGAAATTTTTCGGCGATGGCTTGACGTAATTCCAGATAACCTGAAACGTGTGTGTAATAACTATAATCTGAATCGATGGCTTCTTTTGCGGCTTTTTTAACCGCATCGGGCGTTTTGAAATCGGGTTCGCCCAGGCTAAGACTGATGATATCGATACCCTGTGCAATCAGCTCGCGGCTTTTGCGCGCCATCGCAATTGTTTGCGATTCGCTGAGCTTACTGATGCGTTCGGAGAGGTGCGTCATTTTCTGATTTTTGAAAGGCCGAAATTACGCAATTCGATTGGTTTGGAGCACGTTTTTTCGACCAGAAACAGATTTGTACTGACGGGCGTATGTTCATAAAAAAGAGGCTGCCTTTTCAAGCAGCCTCACAAAACCAATGTTGATGATTAACCAATCAACTCAACGCTACGTTTAATAAAGCGGGTCAATTCTTCGCCTTTTAGCAAACCTTGCGCCAACAGCGCCAAATCAGCCGATTGTTTGACGAGTTGTTTCTTCTTATCAGCATCATTTTCGGCAACAATGCGTGTAACAAGCGGGTGGTTGGTATTGACGACCAAATTGTGCATGTCGGGCAATTGTCCATAAAATCCTGCATTGCCGCCCGAAAGCGCACTCATGTCTTTCATGCGTCGCATAAATTCTGGCTTGGTAATTAACATTGGTGCATCTGTTTCGCTCAACGATTCAAATGTTACCGAGAATTTTCCTTTCGGAATAATTTCTTCTACCACCGGACGCAAAGCATTTTGCTCGTCCTCGCTGAGTTTCGATGGCATAGGCTCGTCTTTCGGAATCAGTTTTTCAATCGTGTCTGCATCTACACGCACAAACGAAACGTTTTCCAGCTTCGATTCGAGGTGATTGATGAAATGCGAATCGATTAAACTATCCATTACCAAAACATCATATCCACGCTCACGTGCCGATTCGATGTAGCCGTGTTGCGCTTCCACATCGCTCGTGTAAAGCATCACAACCTTATTGTCTTTGTTGGTTTGGAGCGGACTTACATGTGCACGATATTCTTCAAACGTAAACTGTTTTTTCTCCGTATTGCTCAATAACGCAAACTTTTGTCCTTTATCCCAGAATTTATCATCGCTCAAAAGACCGTATTGCACAAACATGCGAATGTCTTCCCATTTCGCTTCAAAATCGGCGCGGTCTTTCTTGAACAATTCTTCTAGTTTGTCGGCTACTTTTTTGGTGATGTGTGCCGAAATCTTCTTCACATTGGCATCGCTTTGCAAATAGGAACGCGATACATTGAGCGGAATATCTGGCGAATCGAGAACACCACGCAGGAGCGTGAGAAAATCGGGAACAATATTTTCGACCGAATCGGTTACAAATACCTGATTGCAGTACAATTGAATTTTATCTTTTTGTACCTCAAACGATTTTTTGATTTTCGGGAAATACAAAATGCCCGTGAGGTTGAACGGATAATCGACATTCAGATGAATCCAGAAGAGCGGATCTTCAAAAGTCATCGGATAAAGCTCGCGGTAAAATGCTTTGTAATCCTCGTCCGTTAATTCAGCAGGTTTGCGTGTCCAAGCGGGTTTGGGGTTGTTGATGACGTTTGGATGAATTGTTTTCAATTCATTTCCGGCCTCATCTTTCAAGGCATTTCCTTCTTCGTCGTGTTGCACTTCTTCGCGTGTTCCGAAACGAATTTCGACAGGCAAGAAACGGGCATATTTATTCAAGATGCCTTCGATGCGGCCTTGCTCCAAAAATTCGAGCGAATCGTCGGCTACATGCAACACAACATCTGTTCCGCGATCAGCTTTTTCAATTTGTTCGAGGGTGTATTCTGGACTTCCATCGCACAACCAACGCACAGCAGATTCATCTTTATACGATTTCGAAATCAATTCTACTTTGGCCGCAACCATAAACGCGGAATAGAAACCAAGACCAAAATGGCCAATGATTCCGTTTACCGCATCGGTTTTGTCTTTGTATTGCTGTACAAATTCTTCGGCACCCGAAAACGCAACTTGCGTAATGTATTTTTCAACTTCTTCGCCCGTCATACCAATACCGCGATCGCGGATGGTGATGGTTTTAGCTTCTTTATCAAGAATCACTTCGACAAATAAATCGCCTAATTCAACTTGTGCTTCGCCGAGCGAGGTCAACGCTTGAATTTTTTTGGTGGCATCAACCGCATTTGAGACCAACTCGCGCAGAAAAATTTCGTGGTCAGAGTAGAGAAATTTTTTGATAATCGGAAAGATATTTTCCGTCGATACATTGATTTTACCAGTACTCATGATGTGAAAAAATAGCTAGATGAAACGTAGTTGATTTTAATCCGCTTGTAAGTGGCAAAGGTAATGCCGTTTTGCTGTACGCTGTCAGGATGACATTGGAAACAGACAGGATGGCGCAAATTCGCTGAAAATGCGCCATCCGAAGGCAAAGAATCTGTATTTTAGGCCCGAAAATCAACTGCTTATGCGCATTGCCATTACGGGTGCAAACGGATTTATTGGATCGGCATTGGCTCGTTTTTTTGAGTCAAATGGACATGATGTGATTCGTCTTCAACGGCAGCCAGCACAAGCCGAAAATAGTATGGCATTTGATTTAACAGCACCGAAATTTGACACTGCTGCTTTCGTGCAAATGGATGTACTTATCCATACCGCATACATCAAAGCCGATCAGCATAAAGACGCTTTTAAACACAATATCGAAGGATCGAAAATGCTCTTGCAACAGGCGCAAAAAGATGGTGTAAAACAAATTATTTTTCTGTCGTCTCTTTCTGCCCACGCACAGGCCGAATCGGTTTACGGGAAACAGAAATTTCAACTCGCAAAAAATTTTCGCGATGCGGGTGCCACCGTTGTGCGTCCCGGACTTGTTTTAGGAAATGGCGGACTTTTTTTAGCCATGAAAAAACAATTGCAGAAAAGTCCACGCATTCCTGTTTTCGGAAACGGACAACAACCCATTCAAACGGTTCATGTGGATGATTTGATTCTTGCTATTGACAAGGTGATTGCGCAAAACATGACGGGAGAATTTTGTGTGGCCGAACCCGTTCCTGTAGCTTATACCGAATTTTACGGCGCACTCGCAACGCATTTCCAACGCGAAGCAAAATGGATCAAATTGCCGCTTGGTTTGTTGTTGTTTGCTGTACGAACAGTTGAAAAATTACACCTTCCTTTTCCAATTTCTTCCGAAACCTTACTTGGGCTTAAATACCTACATCTCATCGAATCGGAAACGGATCTGAAAAAAATTGGCATCACGCTTCGCAATTGGAAGGCAAGCATCGCATCGCTTTAACGATTGGGGAAACGCATAACATTTAGCCGTTGAAACAAATCATCGATTTCTGTTTCGGTAAGCATATTCCATTCACCCGCACGAAGATCCCCGAGCGTAATGCTTACAATGCGTGTACGCAGCAAGCGTAAAACTTGTACGTGTTGTGTCATACACATGCGCCTGATCTGCCGATTCAAACCTTGTCGGAGAATAATGATAAATGCATTCGGATCATTGGCGACGGCTTGTGTGGTGGCTGGTTTCGTTTGTTGCCCAAGGATTTCAATGCCATTGGCCAAGTTGGAAAGCATCTCAGGGGTAACAGGTTTGTCAATCCAAACGCAATATTCTTTTTCTTTTTCGCGCTCGCTTTGTGCAACAGCATCATATATGCGGCCATCATCGGTAAGCAAAAGCAAACCTTCCGAATCTTTATCCAGACGACCAACGGGAAAAAGTTTTTTCGGAAATTGAAATACGGTGGTGAGGTTGTGCGCAATTTCGGGATTGAGTGTACATTCAATGCCGCGTGGTTTATAAAAACGAATGTAGGTAAATTGTACTGCTGGACGAATGATTTTTTGATCAACGGCAACTTCGTCCCAGATTTCTAATTTCATGGAAGGCGCAACAGGCTTGCCGTTTACACGAACACGTCCGGCATGAATCAGTTCCATAACTTCTGCATGGCTGATGTTGAAATGCCGAACCAACAACGTAATGAGCTTGACAATTTTCATGAATGAAACAGATTCAAGCTACCCGAAAAAACTACCACGATAAATTGTTGGGACGCGTGTAAAGCAATTGCATGACGTTGATGTTGCGCATGGCAAAAGCGGCTTCGCAGTAGGATAAATAATAATTCCATTTGCGTTTAAACCGATCATCGAAACCGAGTCGTTGAATTTCGGTTTGTTTGGCATTGAAATTTTCGCGCCATTGTTTCAGTGTTCTTGCATAATGCAAGCCCATGTCTTTCAAATCGGCCAAAGTAAGATCGCCCGTATTGTTGATGGCTGTATTGATTGCGCCCACAGACGGAAGTAACGATCCGGGGAAAATGTGTTTTTGGATCCAATCTACGCCGCGCCGCAAATCCTCGAAGCGCGAGTCGGGGCAGGTGATGACTTGCAGCGCCAATAATCCATCGCGTTTGAGTAAGCGTTGACATTGACGGAAATAAATTTCTAAAAATTCGGCACCAACAGCTTCGAGCATTTCAATACTCACAATACGATCGAATTGGCCTTCTGTTTTGCGGTAATCTTGCATCACAATTGAAACACGATCTTGCAATCCGGCTTCTTTGACGCGTTGTGTTGCCAATTTGTGTTGCTCTTCCGAAATGGTAATGCTTGTAACACGGCAGCCATAATTTTTTGCAATATGAATCGCATTGCCGCCCCAACCGCTCCCAATTTCCAATACATGATGTTCGGGTTTCAACCGCAATTGTTTTGCTAGACGCGCATATTTGGCTTGTTGGGCTTCTTCTAAACTCATGTCGTCGCGAAGAAAATAAGCACTCGAATACGTCATCGAAGGATCGAGCCAATGCGCAAAAAAATCATTGTTCAAATCGTAATGTTCGCTGATGTTTTTGCGCGAACCGTCTTCGCTGTTGGCGCGTTTCAAATGACTCAAACGATTGAAAAAACGCATGACATTGAGAGAAAGCGATTTTACGGCACTTCCCGAAACGGTTGGCGCATCATCGACATTGATTAAAAACCAACGAATGACTTCGGTGATGTTTGGTGTATCCCAATCGCCATCAACATACGCTTCGCCAAAACCAACATCGCCAAACAAGACACAACGTCTAAAAAAATCAGGGTTGGTTACCGTTATAGATGCGTTTACACCACCGCTGCCATCGCCCAATGCTATTGTTTGACCTGAAGGTAAAGTCATACGCAAGCAACCGCGTTTCATGTTGCTTAAAAGATCAAGGATTGTACGTTCGTAAAATCCACCTGTTGTTTTTGCGATTGTTGTTGTACTCACAGATTTATCTCCCAGATTAATTGACCATTTTTTAAATCAATACACAGCATTTTGAGTTGTGCAATCAGAAATAAACGGTTGTTGTGTTGATCAAACCACGTGTAATCAAAACGTGGATTACCTTCAGACATAACACTTGAAAAGGCTCCTTTGTTGTTCGCTTTACTGGCATCGAAATACAATTGCGGAAATTGGAGCGACCATTTTTGAGTGAAATTTCCCTGACGCATATCTATTTTCGAGAAGATGGTATGCGCCGTATCTGAAACATCGGTTGCATGACGCACCAAAACGGTGTAAGGTTCGTCCGTTAAGGGATAATTGGAATCAAGTTCTTTTTTTAAAAGCATATCATACGCATAAGCGACCCGATCATAGTTTCTTTTGATTTCACCAAAGTAATTGCGCATGTCCAATTCTTCGCGCGAATATTCAGTCCAACTGGCATTGTCGCGCTTGAAGATGGGGTGTTTGGCCGTAACAAGATCAACGCTGTCTTGCCATTTTTGTTTTTCAGCTTGCAACTGATTCAATGCTTTGGTGCGTATTTGAAGCAAACGTTCAAAATTAGTATCAACGATAAATTGACCCGATAAAAAGCTAAGTGTTGTATTGACATCGTTGTAATTCAGTTGCAATTTAGCGCGCTTGTCGTTGTTGAACGAAATGGCGGTATCGGAATTGAAATACACATTGTTGCTTTGAGCGGAGCGCGCCCACGAATAATTTGGAATTTTATCTTCAGTTTTAACCAGTGTTTTTGCTGCCGGATCGAAGTAATAAGTATAGCCTTGCATATCGGAAAGCATGAGTTTTTTCTCTTTCAGATTAACAGCGAAGAAAGCATCGAATTGTGTCCAAGCTGGTTTGGCAAACTGAAAACCTTTTAATGGTGCTTCTGCTGAGAGTTTAGCTTGATCGTCGATCAATTCGAGTGTTTGTGGATTTCTGCAATGCAAGCCCAGTTCGTTATTGCTATAAAGCCAAATTTTTCCGGCAGTTGTACCAAGCACAATGGTTGTTTTCTCCAAACCTTCGCCCAATTCAATGCGCGCAATCAGTTTTCCTGTTTCAGCATTGTAGGTGGATAAACGATACTCGGCATAACCAGAAATACTTGTAAACCCTCCACTACTTCTTTTACTGGTAGCTTGAAAAATTTCCTCGCGCGTAATGATGTACGTTCCTTCTGTTCCGACATAGATAAAACTTTGGATAACATTATCTGCGCGGTCGTTTAGCACATCTTTGTGAAAGCAAGATGCACAAGTCAGGACAAGCATCAAAAAAAAGAATGCGCGAAATTTCATATTGTCTGGTTCTACGAATATACGAAAGCGTTGCAAGGTAGGATTGCGATGCTCTTGAAAAAATACCCTTACGGAATGGAGCGCAACACACTATCGGCAATCAATTCAATGGCATAAGGAGCGGTTTGCGATTTTCCTTTCGGATTGTTACTTCCGTGCCCCATCCATACACCACGCGTGCGGCTATCAAGCACATGCACACATTCGTGAATGAGTGTGATGGCCACATCATCAACAGGCCGATCTAAACGTTTGGTGTTGATGAAAATGCGACCATCAAAGGATGTGTAAGCCGTAGAGCGCGAAAAGCGTGTTAGTGTTTTGTACGTCAATACTTCGGCTACTGCTTGTTCTTTTTGAAAGTAACTGGCAAGCATTTCGCCGTTGACATTGGAATGATCAAACGTATCGGTATGCGCTTGTAATAATTTGTAGAATAATGGATGCCGCATTACCAAGTTTGCACGATCCATGGCTCGGAGAATGGTGGTATCTGTTCCGGTATAACGAACCTGAATACCAACCAATTCAGCTGGCCGAGCGCTAAAAAGAAGGAGCAGGGGAAAAAGCAGCCACAAGCGATGCATAGGCCCCAAAGTTAATGAGGAATTTAAATTCTTCAACGAAAAAATGGGTTCAAACGAAGCGAAATTATTAGGAGGCTTGACGTTTAAATCTAAAATCACAATGCTTTGCACCGTTTGCAATTGTCCCTGTTCTATATAATTGAAGTCCCGCAAGCCCCGAAGTAATTTCGTCAACTTCACAAAGTATGGAAACATATTTAGCATAGTGATGTTTCTGAAATAATCTACATATTCCACATGCAATAATGTCTATGCCATAGCCAAGCCCATACGTTTCTTTTTTGTCGGTGATGATGTTAGCCATAAAACCGTCAGGGTTGGTATTCACACTTAATCTTTTGTGAAAAGCTTTTATTAAAATCTGTCCAAACCAAGTACTGATGATTCTTGGTAAAAGACGTTTTAAAAATGCCTGAATTTTACTTTTAGGTCGAACATATTCAATCGTAATTTGAAGACAAATCGTTCGTATGTTTTCAAATGACTCCCCTCGTTCGTCAAACGTCTTGATGAGTGCTAAAAAGTAGGAACTAAAATCAAGTCGCCTATCAATTGGATTTTTTGAAGTTTTTGCAAATGCCGTGTCGGTTGAAATAACTGTGTAATGCCTGTCTGTATCAGCAAGGATTTTGCAGAAGTCGTTTGGATAATTTTCCTTAACAAATTGCCTAAAATATTTTCGGTAGTTATCCATTTATTAATTTACGATTCGTCTTGGATCGGATTATTGTTCTGCTACTAATGAGTCGGTTTTAAACTACTTTGCGAACAATCAAAACTGGGATTTTAACACGGTGTCGAACTTTTTCAACGGTTGTTCCGAATAACAAATCTTTCCACAAATGGTGGCCGTGTGCGCCCATCACCAATAAATCAGCATCCGATTGGTTGACGATTTCTGGAATACTATCTTTCGGACTTCCAAAACCAAGCATGGTTTCAATCTGTAAACCAGTTGCGGTGAGTTGCGTTTCATACTGTGCTAAAGCCTTCCGATCGAAATCTGTTTCGTAGTCTGCTGTTTCGCTCTGCATCACACGCGCACCCGCTGTTTCGACGATATGTACCAGCAAGTATTTAGCATCTTTTCCGCCTTGCTGTACTGCATGACTAATAGCCTCAGCATCGGAGTCGGAAAAATCGACACAAACCGCAATTTTCTGATACGATTTTCGACCTTGCACCGCAATACTTTCGGGCAAAATATGCGGAAGTGCGGCGTCTTTTTCGGAAGGTTTGAAAAACGGTTTTAACGTAATCCAAAGCAATAGAACAGCTGCAGCAATCGTAATGGGAACTGCCGTTAACGAAAGCAACAACGTATTTTCGCCCGATTGCATTTGTTCGACGAGTGTGGCATAAACCAGTTTGGCGTTTAATCCCACAATAATAGCAGCACTCAACCAAGCCGGAATTTTTAACCAAGGCCCGATAACAAATTTGCCCATTAGTTTTTTGTCGCTTACAAAATGAATCAGCGGAATGACTGCAAACCCGAGTTGCAAACTCAATACAACTTGACTCAGTACGAGTAAATCATCTGTTTTTTCTTCACCCGCAATCGCAATAACCAAGGCCGCTGGAATGATGGCAATGAGTCGCGTAATTAAACGCCGCAGCCAAGGTTGTAAACGTAAATTGAGATAACCCTCCATCACAATTTGTCCAGACAATGTTCCGGTAAGCGTTGAACTTTGTCCGGCAGCAATGAGTGCAACAGCAAAGAGAATAGGAGCGAGGGCCGTACCTAATATATCGCCTAGAAAAGCATGGGCATCTTGAATGCTTTCAATACCGGTCATGCCATTGGTATGAAACGACGCAGCCGCTAAAATCAAAATCGCAGCATTGACAAAAAGTGCAAGATTAAGCGCAACAGCCGAATCAATGACATTGTATTTAATGGCCTGTCTGATTCCTTTATCTGAACGATCTATGCGACGTGTTTGCACAAGCGACGAATGCAAATATAAATTGTGCGGCATCACCGTTGCCCCAATAATACCAATAGCAATATAAAGCGCTTGATCGTTTGGAATGCTTGGTTTTAATCCGCTGAGAATACTTAAACCATGTGGCTTCGCAAAAAATAATTCGGCCACAAAAGCCAAACCAATAATACTAACCAAACTGATGATAAACGCCTCCATCTTACGAATGCCAAAGCGTTGTAAAATCAACAATAGAAATGTGTCGAGTACTGTAATGCAAATACCTGTTAGCAATGGAATATCGAAAAGCAATTGCAAACCGATGGCCATGCCCACGACTTCGGCCAAGTCGGTTGCTGCAATTGCAATCTCCGCCAAAAACCACAAGGAGCGATTGATCATTTTGGGATAATATGCCCGCGATGCTTGTGCCAAATCCATTCCGGCAACTACACCCAAACGCGCACTTAAACTTTGCAACAACAGCGCCATCAGGTTCGATAAAACCAAGACCCAAACCAAGGTGTAACCAAATTTACTTCCGCCAGCAATGTCGGTAGCCCAGTTTCCCGGATCCATATAACCAACACTGACCATATATGCAGGGCCTAAAAATGCAAACAACCTGCGCCAGCCACCCGCATGCACCGTTGTGTCAACGGTCTGGTGTACTTCCTGCAACGATTTCGATTTTTCGCGATTCATAATATGTGTTTTATTGTTCGGTAACAAGCAGGTTGCGTGCTACTTCATGACTGAAAAGCACCGATTTTTTTTTGTTGATCGTAATTTTTACAGACAGATCGTACGCCTCAATATTATCGATGGCAAGTAAAGTTCCTAAACCAATACCGTAACTATCTAAATACCTCAAGAAAACGGGAGAATGTTCGACAACACCTACAACAACATAAGGTGTTTTAACTGTTCCATGAGCAAGTAAAATACCCGTGTCAGATAAAATTTTTCCGTCTTTGTCTGGTATCGGATCACCGTGTGGATCTACTTTCGGAAAACCTAAAAAATGATCCAATCTATCGGTCAACGATTCAGACTCGATATGTTCCAATTGTTCTGCAATGTCGTGCACTTCGTCCCAACCAAAGCCGAGCTTATCGCGCAGAAAAACTTCCCATAAACGGTGCTTGCGTACAATTTCCAATGCTTTTTTTCTACCACTTGCGGTAAGTTTCACGCCTTGGTAAGGTTTGTAACCAATGAGTTTTTTAGCGGCTAGTTTCTTGAGCATATCGGTAACAGACGCTGGGCGCATCGCTAGTATTTCGGCCAATGCATTTGTTGAAACTGCTTCGCTATCAGGAGTTAACTTCCAAATAGCTTTCAAATAATTTTCCTCAGAAGAAGTTGCCATGAGACAAAGCTAATTATAAATATGATATAGCTAAATTAAAATTTAGACTAGCCTAAAAAATAATTTATAGGCACAAAAAAAGAGGCTCTTGTTTGAAGAGCCTCTTTTTTTATACTTAACTAGATTAATTACGCATCAAGTGAACAAAACCATTGTGTTCAATTGGTTCTGATTCTTCTTTACAACGGGAAGTGAAGCGTGTAACATAGTAATAAACACCATCACTAGCATCTTTACCGTTTACACGACCATCCCAACCAAACGTGTAATCATTGGAGTAGAATACCTCAATTCCCCAACGGTCATAAACCCAAACTTCATACGTGGCTACATAAAGCATAGCAAAATCATAAGCTGGCTGACTAGTAGAGGCTTGTTGGTTGACAATCGTATTGTCATAATAAGGATAGAAATAATCGTTCTTTCCATCATTATTCGGTGTAAATACGTTTACGAGGGAATCGGGTAAGAACAAGTTGGCTGGCGGAACAAGCCCTAGTGTGTAAGTTTCATAAACAGGGCAACTTGGTGCGGTCTGATAAACGATATCGTAAGTAGCACCCATTTGCGGGTTGTTGATGACTAAATCAACGGTACTGCTGACGAGGTTGCTATCGGCATCATACCAAGCATAGTTGGCGAAGCCTGGGACGCCATTCAATGTAATCTGTTCGTCGCCTGCACAAAATTGTGTGGTTACACCCGTTGTATCTAGGCGTGGTGGCTCTACAAGTTGAATAGTATCATAATCTTCGCAACCAAGCGAGTCGGTAATTAATACAATATATTCGCCCGGCCCGAGGTTATTGATGCTTGCAGAAGTGGCACTTGTATTCCAAGAATACGTGTAAGGAGGAATACCATCATTACAGCTACTTGCAAGTGAACCGTCATCAGCATTCCAGCAGGTAATATTCGTTGGAGCAGTTTGGGCGGTAATCACCGAATATTGCAAATTTGCAAGGAGTGTGGTCGGACAACCAGCAACGGAAGTCATCTGAACGCTGTACTGCGAATTTACTTGTGGATTGTTAAGTACAAGTGTATCGGCTGTTGCTCCTGGGATTGGGTTGTTTTGTGGGTCGTACCATTGATAAGTGGTGTAACCGCTTGGCGCAACAAGCAAAACTTGTGTGTTGCCGGGACAAAAGTTGACATCAATTTCAAGGTTAGAGCAAGAAGCATCAACATAAGCATAACCATAATGGCCACCAAGTGTGCAATCGGAAGTTTGGAAAACGATAGTCATGGTTTGTCCGATATACGGAGTCAAATCAAGACCAACAACAGTCCAACATTTGTATTTTGGCGTTCCGCCGGGTGATGTAATGAAGGAAGGATCTGATCCAGCATATACATCATACGTTCCGCAAGGTCCAGGAATAACTTGACCGTTTTGGTCAAGAACTTGTACCGAGAAGCGTGGTTGCTCAGTAGCTGTATGGAAAGGGTCTTCCAAGACAACCGAATACGCATAAACGAAACCTGCATTTTGGGCCGTTACAAATACAGAATACTCAATCTTTTCTGTTTCGGCACCAACGTTTTGATTGCCCAAACGAATGCAATTGCCGCCCAATGGCGAAACAAAAGACATACAAGGATCGGGTTGGTTGGAGTTCGGGTTGATACAATTCGGATCTGTTCCCGGAATTGTCAATACAGAAGAATGTTGTGTCGAAAGTGGTGTCTGATCTACAAGATACAGGCCCGTTGTAGTTACAGTCCAAGCTGTATTTGGGACAAAACCTTCGGAGAGAAGCCAACTGTTAAAATCGCCATCTTCGAAGCCAACGTTGTTGCAGTTCTGGGCATTGAGTTGCAGTGCACCTGTGCCACACAGGAGAGCAGTTGCCCAAAGGAGTACATGTTTTTTCATAGTGTTGCCATTAGGACGAACAGTCCAATCGGAACGCAAAGTATTAAAAAATACACAGATACACAAATCTGCGCATAAACCTTAACGTTGAGACAGACCTCATCAACTCCTCTAACGTGAAAAAACGCAGAAGATACAGTTAAGAACAAAATATTAATAGCAATGTTTAAAATCAGGAAGAATGGCCTATCTTCAACCTATAATTTCAACCTGTTATGACACGCATATTTACCTGCTGCACAATTTTTTTGTTCGTCCTATCGTCTAAGTTGAACGCGCAACAAGCGCTTCCTGTTGGTATGACCCCCGCCGAACAAAACCTCATGCCGTCTTATCTGCAACAAATTCAACCAGCCGGAATTCCGCTGCCCCCCGCATCGCCCGTGCGCACCATGGCCGAATGGGAAGAAATTCAGGCCCTAACCATTACTTGGACCAGCTACGCCTCAACGCTTCGCCAAATTGTTGCGGCGGCACAAACCGAAACACAGGTTTATATTATTTGTACCGATTCCAATACCGTGAAGAGTTACCTTACTACAAATAATATTCCGTTGACCAATTTGCATTACGTTCAGGCTCCATACAATAGCGTTTGGATGCGTGATTATGGACAAAACACGGCCTATACAAACGATGTCGATTCACTCATTCTCGTCGATTGGATTTACAACCGTCCACGTCCTAAAGATGATACCATTCCCAGTGTTTTAGCACGCGAATTTGGAATCCCGCTTTACGAAACAACAATGGCTCCTTACGACCTGATTCACACAGGCGGAAATTTCATGAGCGATGGTTTTGGAACGGCGTTTTCTTCGGAATTGGTTTTGGACGAGAATCCCAGCAAAACAAACGACCAGATTGATAGCATCATGTCGTGGTTTATGGGCATTGATCGGTATATCTTAATGCCAACGTTGCCTTACGATGGCATTCACCACATTGATATGCACATGAAATTGCTCGATGAAGAAACCATTCTCGTTGGGCAATACCCACAAGGCGTTTCCGATGGCCCACAGATTGAAGCCAATTTGCAATTTGTGTTGTCAAATTTTAATTCCGTTTACGGAACACCGTACAAAGTAGTGCGCATTCCACAACCACCCGATAATAATGGTGATTATCCCAATCAAGGCGGCGACTACTGCACGTATTCCAATGCTGTTTTTGTCAACAAAACGGTAATTCTTCCACTTTACTACATGCAGTACGATACAACCGCACTTCGTATTTGGCAAGAGGCGTTGCCCGGTTATCGCATTGTTGGCATCAATTGCAATACCATCATTCAGGCAAGCGGTGCTATTCATTGCATTACACACAGTATCGGTGTCGCTGATCCGTTATTGATTTCGCATCAAGAATTACCCAATACAACCAATACAATTACGCCTTATCAAGTTGATGCCTTGGTGAAACATCGTTCTGGAATTCAAACGGCAACCTTATTTTGGAGCATCGATACATCACAGGCATGGAATCAAGTTACCATGAATTTAACCAATGCAACGACAGATACATGGACGGGTTACATTCCGGCTCAAGCTGCAGGAACAACGGTTTACTATTATGTACAAGGACAATCCGTTTCAGGAAAAGTACAAGTGCGCCCCATGCCAGCACCACAAGGATTCTGGCAGTTTGATGTTACTGGATTTGTTGCTGTTGCTGAACAACATACCGAAATTGAGTTTTTGCCTGTTTATCCCAATCCTTCGCACGGCATTACCTGTATTCCGCTTGTATGCCCTGAAGAAATAACGGGTCGTTTGGTATTGCTCGATATGACTGGCCGTGAAGTGATGGTAATTTCCGAAGGACGTTTTGCTGCTGGATCGAAAAATTATTTTTTCAATTCATTGGGAATGGCTGCGGGTGTTTATCAAATCGTTTTACAAACAGAAAACGGAAACCAAGTTCAAAAATTAATGGTGCGTTAAGGAGAAAAAAATGTCGTTGAAAAAAGGAAATGAATACACGATGAAAGAGGCGTTGGCGGAAATGCTCCGCAATACGCGTTTGGAACGTGGATTGAATGAAACAAAAATTTACAATGCGTGGGAACAGGTCATGGGAGCTGCCATTACCAAATATACCCGCAGCCTACATATTGAAAAATCGACCCTTTTTGTTGAATTGTCTTCTGCCTCCCTTCGGGAAGAACTTTCGTATGGCCGTTCAAAAATTGTCAAAATGCTGAACGATGCTGTCGGAACAGAAGTAATTACAGAAGTAATTTTACGTTAGTAAGTATGAAGAAAATTTCTCAAGCATTGGTTTTTGCATCCAATGCGCACCGCGGACAACTCCGCAAAGATGGAAAGACCCCTTACATCAATCATCCTATTCAGGTTATGAATTTGTTGGTGGAGGAGGGAATTGACGATGCTGAATTGCTTTGTGCGGCATTGCTACACGATGTTGTCGAAGACACCGATACAAGTACCGAATTGATTGAAAAAAAATTCGGGAAACGTGTTGCTGAACTGGTTGCAGAAGTAACCGACGATAAATTTTTATCGCAGGTTGAACGCAAACAAAAGCAGTTGGCTACCGCATCGCAATTGAGTTACGAAGCACGACTGATTCGGCTCTGCGATAAAATCTGCAATGTGCACGATATGTTGCATGCACCGCCCCGCTATTGGGAAACCGAAATGCGCATGAATTATGTGCGTTGGGGAATGGCGGTAGTGGATGAAATTCGTGGAACACACGCCGGTTTGGAACGTCGCTTTGATCTGATCCTGCGCGATGTGCAAATGCCCGTAAGTGATCTGTAAAAGTTAACGTCCAAGTAAAAATACCGCAGGCCGCTTATGTAAGTCGGGCAAGGTTGTGTGCTTCCATTTAGCAATGGTTTGTGTGCGCACATACTCGGTTTCGAGCGTTAGATCACAAGCGATGCAGAGACGTGTTTCGGACGAACAAAAAGTGAATAATTCTTCGATGACTTGTTTGTTGCGGTAAGGCGTTTCGATAAAAAATTGTGTTTCGTTGCGTTGGTGAGCATCGCGTTCGAGTGCGCGGATGGCGCGTTGGCGCTCCGATTTATCAATGGGCAAATACCCGTGAAAACAAAACGATTGTCCATTCATGCCCGAAGCCATCAAGGCGAGTAAAAGTGATGAAGGGCCAGTTAACGGAACAACACGAATGTCTTTTTGATGGGCAAGCCTTACCATCTCTGCGCCTGGATCTGCAACACCCGGACAACCTGCTTCAGAAAGTAAACCAATATCTTCGCCAGCAAGTGCAGCATCTAAATACCGATGAGTTTCGTATTCACTTGTATGTTTCCCAATGGGATGCAAAATCAATTCGGAAATAGGAAAAGGTGTTCCTGCTTTTTTTAAAAAACGCCGCGCCGATTTTTCATCTTCAACGATAAATGTTTTCAGCTTGCGCATGACTTCCAAGGCCGATGGCGGCAATACCCATTCAGGCGCGGTTTCTTCTCCGAGAGTTACGGGTATTAAATATAGTTTTCCAGAACTCATAACGCATGTTGTTTTAATAAATCGTCAGCCAGTTTGGTACACGCTCGATCAACCAATTGAAATACATGTTCAAAACCGGTTTCGCCGCCATAATAGGGATCAGGAACAGCACGGTTTTCACCTTTCCAAACAGTATTTAAGAGTAAATCAACTTTTGACTTTTCTTCTTCTGTCTGCGCCAAAGCAATAACATCGCGGTAGTTGGAGCTATCCATGACATAAATAAAATCGAATGCTGCAAAATCGTGCCGTGTAAATTGCCGCGAAATAAGTTGAGACAAATCGACTTGATGTTTACGTGCATTTTGAATGGTTCGGGCATCAGGATGATCACCCGTGTGATAACCGGATGTACCTGCCGAATCTACACGAATATTATGTAATCCACGCTCGTTTAAACGATGGCGCAAAATGCCTTCGGCTAGTGGCGAACGGCAAATATTGCCCAAGCAAACCATAAGTATTGAACTCATTTTATCAGGAATAAGGCTGCAAATATAGGCTGCAAGAGACTTGAATGAAACACCGTAAATGCAGGATCGCTGTTTTTTTTGTATTTTTATCATCGACCAGATACCGGATGTACTTATTTCATTTTTGCTTAAAACGCACCACATTCTTTTGTTTCTTTTTGTTTGTATTTACAACAAGCAAAGCGCAGCTTTACGATTTCGTGAATTATACCATTTCCGATGGCTTAACGCAGAGTGTAGTAACCACACTGTATCAAGATAGCCGTGGTTATTTATGGGCTGGAAGTATGGGTGGTGGTGTTTCGCGTTTTGATGGAAATACGTTTCAACCTTTTGAAGAACGCGATGGTCTTGCTGGGCAAATCATTACCGAAATTATCGAAGACTCTACGGGTAAATTATGGATTGGTACAACTTGGGGAGGGGTGAGTTGTTATGATGGGTTGAATTTTACGAACTATGGGAAAGGAAATAAAATCTCTTCAAATTTGGTACAACATCTTGCTGCAACAAAAGAGCATGTTTTTATCGGAACGGGTTCTTCTTTGCAAGTATTCAATCTGGCCACAAAAACATTTTCTGAAATTACTGAGACGGGGCCAATACATGAATTGATTTGCGATAGAAAAGGTGTAACGTGGGGATTTAGTAAAAAAGGTTTTTTTAGAATAGATAACAACAAACCTGTCTGGATCGATCTTCCTAAAAAATATGATTTATCCAATTGTCAGATGATCGAACTGAAAAATGGCATGCTCTTGTTTGCGATGGGTAACGAATTGCTTCAGTTTAATCCTTCAACAGCTACTTTTTCTGAAACGGCGTTTACAAAATTATACTCAGGGCGTGTCATCAAATCCATGTTCGAAGATTCGCATCAAGAGTTGTGGATAGCCGTAGATAATAATTTGATTATTCATCATAAGAAAGATGGTAGTACACGTAGTTTTTCGTCGAGTAATGGCATGTTGGCGAATGATATTAATGACATCATTGAAGACAATACGGGGCATATTTGGATTGCTTCAACAGATGTTGGGCTGGTAAAGTTGCGAAGCGAATTATTTACTTATTATTCCAATGTTCAAGGTCTAGATGCAAACGATATTTTCAAAATTGTAGAAGACCCGCAAGGCTTGTTTTGGTTTGGTTCTTCAAGCAAAGGTTTATATACATTCGATGGATTGCAGGCTACCGAAATTAAAAATGGAGCAAAGGGGTTTGTTCAACCAATCGCCATTCAACAAGATATGAGTGGTGATGTATGGATTGGACATTTGAATGGGCTTACCTTGCTGCGAAATAAAAAACCAGTTCAGCAGTTACTTTCTGGCGTGCGTGTGCGCGCATTGATGCAAACACGTTCTGGCGCACTTTGGATAGGTACATGGGAGAAGGGTTTATATAAATATGAAAACGGAGTACTAACTAGCTTTCGCGATACGCCCAATAAATTTCCTACTGAATACGTGCATGCTATTCACGAAGACCGTGTGGGTAATATTTGGATCGGAACTGGTGCAGGAATTGTGAAATACAATGGCACAACATTTCAAACGTTTGCACAAGTTCTGTGCAATGAATATGTTGGTTCAATCACCGAAGATAAAGTTGGGAATATCTGGTTTCATACTGATAAGTGTGTGATGAAGTATGACGGTAAGAAAATGGAGCAATTTGATGAAGGGCGCGGATTAAACTCCAACACAATTTATCTCATTCAATTTGATGCTGCCGGAAATCTTTGGGTCGGAACCAATAAAGGATTGAATCGAATGCAGTTTGATGAGAAAGGGAATATTTTAAATATTAAACAGTATGCCCGTAACGAAGGGTTTCGTGGAATTGAATGCAATTCGCGAGCCGTTTGTCTGGCAAAAAATGGACAAATCTGGTTTGGTACAGTCTTAGGAGCTATTCGCTACAACCCTCAAGATGATATAGTAGATAAAGTCGAACCGCGAACGGCTATCACAGGCATCAAACTCTTTTTGGAAAAGACAGATTGGTCGTACACAGGAATACCCCTTGTAGGTTGGTTTCATTTGCCCGAACGCATCGAATTGCAACACAATCAAAATCACCTCACGTTTGAGTATTCGGGTATGCATCTCAACAATACAGCCGGAACTCGTTACCAATTTATGCTTTCTGGTTTTGATCAAGACTGGCAACCCATTGTTAGTAAAACAGAGATTACCTATTCTAATTTGCCGCCAGGCGAATATGTTTTTCTGGTCAAAGCAGCGAATAGCCAAGGTGTATGGAATAAAGAACCTGTTCGTTCTTGCATCATCACCATCCTTTCTCCTCCGCCACCTTTTTGGAAAACATGGTGGTTTTATGCATTGGCAACATTACCTCTTGCTGGTATATTATTTTATCTCATCGTTGTGCGTACACGCATCATTCGTCGCCAGAAACAAGAATTGGAAACAGAAATTCAAGAACGTATTCGTGAAATCAGTAAGCAGAATGAAGAGAAAACCCTCATGCTGAAAGAGATTCACCACCGCGTGAAAAATAACCTGCAAGTTATTTCTAGTTTGCTCAATCTGCAATCAGATGGTATTTCAGATCCGCACGTGATGAGTCTGTTTGAAGATTGCCGCAATCGTGTGAACTCTATGGCACTGATTCACCAGAAAATGTATCAAAGTAAAAATCTCGTCAATATCGATATTCGCAATTATATTGATGAACTTCTACATTCGTTAATTGATGCATACGATACCAACAAAACCATCCGACTGACCACCGATATCGAAGAGCATCCGTTTAGTATTGATACCATTGTTCCTATGGGATTGATCTTAAATGAAATTATTTCCAACTCGCTCAAGTATGCATTTGAAGATCGCGATACCGGAGAACTTCATGTTTCGCTGAAGAAAACAGCCGGAAATCATTTCATGCTTAAAATTTCAGATAACGGAAAAGGAATGCCAGTCGATTTTGATTTAGAGAATGCACAGACATTGGGCTTACAATTAATAACAATGCTTAGTGACCAGATTAATGGTAAAGTAGAATTGAAAAATTATCAGGGCACACATTTCGCTATTGCGTTTACCGAGCTTGTCAAAGAACGGTTTTAGCGTTTTTTCGGAGCTTAAATTTTATGAGAATCTTATCACATGGCGAATAAACCGATTGTGCGCTATTTCAATATTAAGCCATAGCTTTGCAAAAAAATATAAACCATGACCCAAAACTACTTTTTAAAATCGCTTACAGCATTGTGCTATTTTGGCGGAATGTTGAATGCACAACATGCGGTTACTGACGATGGCCTCATCCACACAAAAGCAACAACAACGCTCACAACGGCTCGTTATGATCAACCCCCACAGGCTCTAAGTTACCTCTGTGATAGTGTTACGACAACGCAAGATGCCGGAAACGGAAACGACGGAGCTATGTTTGATGTTGTAGCTGTTCAAAATACACGCATCACCTTTTTAGATGTTGCGCTTTCGCCCTCATCAAGTGGAACAATCAAAATCTATTACCGCATGGGTACGCATATAGGCCATGAGACTAATCCTGCCAGTTGGATTTTTATCGACAGCACACGTCTTGTCGATGTTGTTGGTCTCGATCATATTCCCATCTTCATCAACAAAACAGTAACGGCTGGAAATACAATTGCGTTTTATGTAACTGGCAATACAGATGGACTCGCTATCGATTATACCAATGGAACAACATTAAGTGCAATTCATAGACAAGACGCATTTATTCAAGTGCTTGAAGGAACGGGTGTTTCTTATCCGTTTGCAAGCACGTTTGCTCCACGCGTATTTAACGGCTCTGTGATCTATTGCGATGCTTCACCAACAATCACTTGCGATTCGCTACTCACCAACATGACTTCAAACAATGGAAACGATGGCAATATGTTTGATGTTGTAATCGGGCCAAATGATGTTTCGTTACAACGTTTGTACTGCAATGTCAATGGTTCTGGTTGGTGGCATATTTATTACCGTCAAGGTGGTTATCTCGGCCACGAGACAAACCCAAGCGATTGGATTTTAATTGATAGTGCGCAGGTTACTTCTGTTGCAGCAGATGTCCCAACACCTATTATGATCGACCTTAATTTATATGCCGTAGCTGGTTCAACGATTTCGTTTTACGCTACGGGCAATGCAACTGGTGCCGACATCAATTATATTGAAGGAACACAAGAAGGTGCTGTTTATTCAACAGATGGCAACATTTCCATCAAAGAAGGAAAAGGTGTAACATGGCCCTTTGCCGGAAATTTTGCGCCACGCATTTGGTCTGGATACATTGATTATTGCCTTGGGATTACTGGTGTTGAAGAATCAGTCGGTACACTGTGGAGTGCCGAAGTGCTTCCTAATCCTGCTTCCTCACAAGCCGAATTGGTAATCGCTGCTCCAAACACAATTGATAATGCACAGGTTCGCATCCTCGACATCAACGGTCGCGAAGTGGCGGCAATTAACGGCGTAAACAATAACCGCGTAGCCTTGCCAGTAGATCAATTGTCGGCAGGTGTTTATTTCTACCTTGTGATGTCTGAAAACGGTCAGGTATTAACGAAAGGAAAATTTGTTCGTCAATAATTTTTAAGCATAAAAAAATCGGCTGTTCTGACCTTTCAGAGCAGCCGATTTTCTTTTTTGTACAATATCGGCTAGAGCTTTCTATTTTTGCGATACTTTCTGAATGCAGATATGCTCAATTCGATCTATCATAAATTTTTTACACGTTTACCCCTTCGGCCTACACAAGCCGATAAAACGATTCATTTATTAAGTGCGGAAGAATTACAATCCATCCGAAAGCTCGAGCGACGAACCATTTTTATTTCGGCATTGATTGGTGCGGCTATGGTTTTGGTACTCTATTTTCCACAATACTACTGGACCGAATTTTTTAGTGAATCGCATTTCAATCTTTTGGGATTTGAATTTGACTTGTCGATCACATCGCTCGTTTGGGGCATTTTCTTGGTCTTCGTCGAAATTCTCATGCTTTCCATTTTGCATTTGTATTGTGCACACGAAACGGCTGTTGCGATTGGTTTGATTAGCACACCGGAGCAAAAACATGGGTCAGATGCCAAAGCATTGATCGATATTGGTTTGGAGCGAAAAGATAAATCGTTGTCGCGTTATGGTCTTGATCCGTATCAAGGTTTGTCTAAGACTACGGTTTTTCTGATCAATCTTTTTGTGGCCCTCAAAGCCACGCTCAGTAACGTGTTGGTGAAATTAATTACGCGGCGTTTGTTGGGACGTTATGCTTTGCGCGAAGTGCTCGATATGTTGGGTATTCCGATATTTGCTTTCTGGAACGCATGGGCTACACGCCTTGTCTTGCGCGAAACGCGGGTGAGCATCATGGGAAGGCATGCGCTATTGGTGATGGAAAATCAACTTAAAGAAAAAATTAATCCCGAGCACCACGAATGGATTTACGATGCTTTGCAATATGTTGCCATTTGTAAACGCGATTATCACCGCAACCATGCTTTACTGAGTCAGCTATTGATTCAGAAATATGCTATTGATATTCGTACAAAGCATCATATTTCGGAAGAGTTTATTGAAGAAATACAATTGGTGCCAGAAAATGTAGCTGATCTCTGCCGCGTCATCATGGTTTTAGGATTAGTGCTGGATGGTAAAATCTCAATACGCGAAAAACGGCGGGTGAGCACGTTAGTGCAAACAGGGTGGTTGCATTGTACCGAAACCGATTTAGATCATTGGTGTGTTTTATTTAGAACAGGTGGTGGCCTGCAATTACTTTTCGATCGTTACCCCAACGCATTTCGGCAGTGATCTTGTCATGAATAAAAACAACAAAGCCTTTCTGGATCGCAGAAAGGCTTTGTTGTTTGGAGTAGAAAATTTATTGGATGCTTAATTTTTTCTCTAATTCATCGATGTAAGCACGGAAACGCTTATCGGTATCCATCAAGTTATTGACGGTACGGCAGGCATGAAGCACGGTTGCGTGATCTTTTCCGCCGCAGTGCATGCCAATGGTTGCAAGCGAAGACTTGGTCATGTTTTTTGCAAAGAACATGGCAATCTGACGAGCTTGAACAACTTCGCGCTTGCGTGTTTTCGATTTGAGCAATTCGATAGGAAGGTCGAAATAATCGCAAACCACTTTTTGGATGTAGTCGATAGAAACTTCGCGCGCTGTATTCTTGACAAATTTGTCAATCATCTGTTTGGCGAGTTCGAGCGTAATCGCTTTTTTATTGAGCGATGCTTGAGCAAGCAAGGAGATGTAAGCACCTTCGAGTTCACGCACATTAGTGGTGATGGAGTAGGCGAGGTATTCGATGACTTCGCGCGGAAGGTCAATGCCGTCGATGTATAATTTCTTTTCGAGAATGGCAATGCGTGTTTCCAAACCTGGAACTTGCAAATCGGCACTGAGTCCCCATTTGAAACGGGAGAGCAAACGTTGCTCCATGCCTTGCATTTCTACTGGCGGTTTGTCGGCAGTAAGGACAAGTTGTTTTCCGGTTTGGTGCAAATGGTTGAAGATGTGGAAAAATACATCCTGTGTTTTGTCTTTGCCCGCAAAAAACTGAACATCATCAATAATCAACACATCAATCATTTGATAGAAATGAATGAAGTCGTTTTGATTGTTGTTTTTTACAGCATCAATAAACTGGTGTGTAAATTTCTCAGACGAAACATAAAGAACCGTTTTGCCAGGATGCAGGTGTTTGATCTGCAAACCAATGGCATGCGAAAGGTGTGTCTTTCCCAAACCAACACCGCCATAAATCAAAAGCGGGTTGAAAGCTGTTCCACCCGGTTTTTGCGAAACCGCAAAACCAGCAGAACGTGCCAAGCGGTTACAATCACCTTCTACAAAATTTTCAAACGAATAATTTGGATTGAGTTGCGATTCAACATTTACTTTCTTTAATCCGGGAATAATAAACGGATTGCGGATGGTGTTTTTACTGTTGAGGTCAATCGGCATCGATACCGATGGATTGCGAACGTCTTTCCGGTTTGATGTAGGGATCTTTACCGTGTATGGTTTAGCACTACTGAATGTATTCTCCATAATGATCGAATACTCCAGTTTACCTTCTGAACCAAGTTCTTTCTTAATTGTCTTTTTGAGAAGCGTAATGTAATGCTCCTCCAACCATTCGTAAAAAAACTGACTGGGAACTTGAATTGTTAAAACTGATCCGGCCAACTTTACGGGTCTAATTGGTTCGAACCATGTTTTAAAACTCTGTGTACTGACATTGTCCTGAATGATACTTAGGCAGTTGTCCCAGATTTTATCATGCGATTTTTCCATTCAAAATTTCTGGTATTGTATATCGTGAGTGTGTGTGTGACTTGTTAGCGATTTTTCAACCGTGTCCAAAAGTATGATTTAAGGGGCAGTAAAAAACATTTATCCACAAAAATATTTTGAAATTATTTTCAGAAAACACTTGACTTTTTGCTTACTTCAACAGTTGCGGTTTCCAGCGTCTTTTTTCTACCCATTTTGTCAATATAAATACTTATTTTACCCAGCCGGATTCCAGCCCACCCAACTTGAGCCACATACACATTTTCGTTTTCTCTGTTTTGAATAACGACAGGTTTATCTAAAAAAGTATGTGTATGTCCGCCAATAATCACATCAATCCCGCGCGATTTTTTCGCTAACACCACATCACTCACTTTATCGTTCTCGTATTTGTAGCCTAAATGCGAAAGGCAAATCACCACATCACATTTTTTTTGATCTTTCAACAAGTGAACCATTTCTGCGGCTTTGGTTAGCGGATCGTTGTAAACCGTTTTGCCGTAAAGACGTTTATCAATCAATCCGGCCATTTCAATTCCTAAACCAAACACACCAATACGCACGCCACCTTTGTTGAAAATTTGATACGGTTTAATTTTTCCTTCGAGCGGCGTTCCTGTAAAATCGTAATTCGCGCAGAGCATCGGGAATGTTGCTAGTTGCAATTGCTTCGCCAAATTTTCCATGCCACTATCAAAGTCATGATTGCCAATTGCCGTAGCATCGTATTTCATTTCCGACATCAATTTCATTTCCAACTCGCCTTGGTACAAATTGAAATAAGGTGTTCCTTGAAAAATATCGCCCGCATCGAGCAACAAAACGTGTTCTTCTTCGCTACGGATTTTTTTAATCATGGCAGCACGTCGTTCTACACCACCCATGCCTGCAAATTTCGGATCATTGTCTGGAAATGGCTCGATATGACTATGCACATCATTGGTATGCAAAATCACAATTTTAACAGGCCCTTTTTTCTTCAACGAAAAACCAGAAGCCAATGTCCCGATACCAAACAGCAATCCGCCGCCAGTTAGAAGTTTTAAAAAATCGCGTCTATTCTGTTTCATAGTGAATACGTCCATCTAGTTTTGAACCAATCGGCATACCAGCTTTTGTCATTTCGCGGCAACGTTCAATTAAGGCATCGCGAATTTTTAAACCAACAACTTCAACCTTTATAGGATTATTGAAAAACGACATTTTATCGCCGCCACCTGCGAGGTAATCCGATGTAGCCACTTTGTAATTTTTATTCACGTCAAACGCTTGTCCTTGAATGCTTACAGCACCAAGAGTTTTATCATTGCGAATGCCCATGTTTAATCCGGCACAAGGTTGGCCACCACTTGCTGCCAAGTATTTGAGTAAATCCTGCATTTGCGCTCCCGAGATGGTAACAATAACAATCTCATTATCAAACGGCATCAACTCGAAAATTTTCCCGCGTGTAATTTCGCCTTTAGGTAACGACGAGCGCAATCCTCCATTGTTCAATAACGCAATGTGTGCCGCCTGCCCGTCGGTTGGTTTATAGTATTCGTTCGCTTTGTATAAAACAATATCAGCGGTAAAATTTCCTAAAAGATATTCGGTCTTATCTTTTTCTTTCGCCATGGGTTCATTGCTTGTTCCCAAGACTTCGTTCATTTCGGCATCGAGCTTGAGTTTGTATGGAGCAATCAATACGGCTGTGGCCGAATCGTTTTGCTGCACATTCGGGTCAAGTGCAACGGCAGCCACATCAATTTTTTCGACATGCGCTGTTTGCCGACACGAGAGCAATAAAAGGAGCAGAAACCAACAGGAACGCA
>JAAFIA010000046.1 GCA_013298545.1 Bacteroidota bacterium
CGTTTAGTTGGTTCCGATGGTAGTGCTCTTGAAGTTCCTTCTGGCCCACAAGGACAGTATGCATTCAAACTTCTCCCTGAAGTATCTTATGTCGTAACAGTTCTTTCTGATAAAGCGAAAAGTTCTAAAGCTGATGGCTACCTGAACTTGCCAGATAAAGACAAAGGCAAACTCACCACTGTTGGTCTCGATGCGTCTAAAAACTTTGTCCTCAATTTCTGCTTAGTTCCTGCTGAAACAGAGATTCGTTTCCCTGCGGTATTGTATGATTTGAACAAAGCAAACTTGCGTCCAGAGTCTAAAGACTCGTTGAACTTCCTCTACCAAACATTGATCGACAATCCAACGATTATTGTAGAGATTGGTTCACACACCGACTCACGTGCTAGCAATGCTTATAACATCAAGCTTTCACAAGCTCGTGCGCAAGCTTGTGTAGATTACTTGACAAAAGAAAAAGGTATTCCTGCTGCTCGTATGGTTGCTAAAGGTTATGGTGAAGAGCGTCCGTTGCGTATGGCAGATGGAACTGTATTGACCGAAAAGTACATCATGAGCAAAAAGACGAAACCAGAACAGGAAGCCCTCTTCCAGTTGAATCGTCGTACCGTATTCCGTGTATTGAGCTGGGATTATTCTGATCCAAACGCACCAAAAATTGACCGTAAAATCGTTCGTCCAAAAGTTCTTTCTGGCGCATTTGATGATACCGGTGATACAACAGGTGCCGACGTTCAAGATGGTCCTGTAGGTGGCGAACCTGCTGCTGCTCCAGCTGCTGCACCTGCAGCCGCTCCAGCTGCACCTGCCGGTGGTCAACCTGCCGGTGGCCAACCAAAACCTGCTGGAACACAACCGAAACCTGCGGCAAAACCTGCAGCAAAACCAAAGGAACTTTAATCGGGAAACCGAAAAGCCCTAACTTTGAAGCCTTCCTGCCCGATGCAGGAAGGCTTCTTGATTTTACAACGACTATGAGTGATTTGAAATACAACCAACGTGGCGTTTCGGCCTCGAAAGAAGATGTTCATGCGGCGATCGCTAACATTGATAAAGGACTTTTCCCAAAAGCTTTTTGCAAAATTGTTCCTGATTTGTTGAGTGGTAGCGAAGAGCATTGCTTGGTCATGCATGCAGACGGCGCTGGAACAAAATCGGCTTTGGCGTGGATGTATTGGAAAGAAACAGGCGATCAAAGTGTCTGGCGTGGTATTGCGCAGGATGCCATAGTGATGAATACGGACGATTTGCTGTGTGTGGGTGCGTTGGACAACATCATGCTTTCATCAACCATTGGACGCAATAAAAATTTGGTTCCGGGCGAAATTATATCCGCGATTATTAATGGTACGGAAGATGTGTTGCGCGAGTTGCGCGAAATGGGTATGGGCATTTATTCTACGGGTGGCGAAACGGCTGACGTTGGTGATTTGGTGCGTACACTCATTGTCGATTCAACGGTGATCTGCCGTATGAAACGTAGCGATGTGATTAGCAATGACAATATTGGTGCAGGAGATGTAATTGTTGGACTTGCGTCGTTTGGGAAAGCACATTATGAAAATACCTACAATGGCGGAATGGGGAGCAACGGCTTGACTTCAGCTCGCCATGATGTATTTGCAAACGATCTTGTCAAAAAATATCCGCAGAGTTTTGATCCTGAATTGAATCCAGAAGTGGTTTATTGCGGCTCGAAAAAACTGACCGACGAAATTGATCTTGGGAATGGCGAAAAAATGACGGCTGGAAAATTGGTGCTTTCTCCAACACGAACCTACACGCCCATTATTCGTGAGGTTTTAGCGCGTTATCGTTCGCAGGTTCATGGTATTGTGCATTGTAGTGGTGGTGGGCAAACAAAGGTTTTGCATTTTGTTGACAATGTGCACATCATTAAGGATAATTTGTTTCCGGTACCGCCTTTGTTTGAATTGATTCAGCAGGAGAGTAAAACACCTTGGCAAGAAATGTATAAAGTGTTTAACATGGGACATCGCATTGAATTGTATGTGCCGTCTGCGCTTGCCGCTGATCTGATTGCGATTTCAGAATCGTATGGTGTGGCTGCACGTGTGGTGGGGCGTGTAGAGGAACATGCTGGAAAAAAATTAACGATTCGGACCGATAAAGGTGAGTTTGATTATTGATTGCGTCGTACCTTCAAGTTTTTATGAAGGATAACACAAGTACATTTATTCCTGATCCCGATAACCATGCGTTTACATTGGCTTGGCGGTTGTTGGAATATACCTCGTTATCTTTTTTTGTTACGGGAAAAGCGGGTACAGGAAAGTCAACTTTTCTGCGGCATTTGGCGCGTACGAGCACTAAAAAAATAGTGATTCTTGCGCCTACGGGAGTTGCGGCGATGAATGTGGGTGGACAAACCATTCATAGTTTTTTTCAGTTTCCGCAAAAGCCGCTTGTGGAGTCTGATGATATTCATATTTTCAGAAAGGCCACAGCGGAGCAGGACGAAGAGGAACGACGTACATTGATTCGCGAACTGGATACGCTGATTATTGATGAGGTCTCGATGGTGCGTGCTGATTTGATGCAGGCGATTGATTTGTCGTTGCGCAAAAATGGCGGCGATGAATTGAAGCCGTTTGGTGGGAAGCAAGTTGTTTTTATTGGCGATCTGATGCAGTTGCCGCCTGTTACTCCGCGCGATCAAGAAGAGATTTTGCGGCAGTATATGTATGCGGGATTTTATTTTTTCCATGCGCCAGTCTTCGAAACGTATCCATTTCTGAAGATTCAATTCGCGAAGGTGTATCGGCAAAACGAATTGGAGTTTATCGCCTTGCTCGATGCGTTTCGTGAGAATACGGTAACACAAAACGAAATCGATTTGCTCAATTCGCGTTTGCTGCCAGAAGGCAAAATGGATATGCAACGTACATTTATTACCATAGCAACGGTAAACGAAGTAGCAGAGCAAATCAACACGCAGCGATTGGAGAATTTAAAAGGAGAGCGTTTTCGTTTGAAAGGAAAAGTAGAAGGTGAATTTCCTGAAAAAGAATGGCCAACGGAATTGAACTTGGTTCTGAAAGTTGGGGCGCAGGTGATGTTGCTGCGAAACGATTCGTTTAAGCGTTGGTACAATGGCAGTATTGGAACGGTGAAAAGTATTAATGAAGAATTTGTGGAAGTTGAATTGGCAGACGAGAAAACATATTTTATTGAAAAGCATACGTGGGAGCGTACTGTTTTTGAGTTTGATCGCCGGGAACGGCGCGTGAAGGCTTCGTTGAAAGGTTCGTTTGTGCAATTTCCGTTGCGTTTGGCGTGGGCGATCACGGTGCATAAAAGTCAGGGTTTGACATTTGACCAAGCGGCGATTGATTTGCAACGTGGTGTTTTTCTGCATGGGCAATTGTATGTGGCTTTGAGTCGTTGCCGGACATTGGAGGGCATTTTTTTAAATTCACCGGTATATCGAAATACGAATCGGGTGGATGTAGAGGTGTTGAAATTTCAATCGGAATTTGAGCCGTTGGATGTGCTGATGGAAAAGTTGTGCGCGGGCATGCGCGAGCGGCAACAAGAACTGATACAGCAACGCAATGACTTGACGAAACGCCTGAAAACGTTGGAGGAGTTATTGGATGTAGCTGAAAAAAGTGAATTTCAGTTTGCATCAATTCCGATTTTTCCCGAAGGGGAAATAAATCCAGCCGATTGGATTCCTGTGTTGGAAAATCAACGTGCAGAATTGGATGAGTTACGCAAATGGGTTGTTCGGTTGGAAGAGGCGTTGCATAAAAACTAATGCATAAGAAGAGTCGTTCTGTTTTCTCTTACGCTCTTTTGATAGGCAATAAGCTAAAGGAAAACGATAGATGCTAGTGAATATGCGCCTTTGATGATATAAAAGGGACAAGGAGTTTGATGTTTGTGATCGTTTTCCTGACGTCAGGAAAACGATCATGAGGGGGAAGTGAGCGTATTCGAAAATATAATTAACTAATTAATAGGAAATAAATAAAAAAATTAATTTAGTAGTTGGATCTAATAATGTAAAATGTATATCGTATGAAATCAGAAGAAATTAAAAAACTATTTAAACTGTTTGAAAATGCCGCATCGGAACTTGAAGGTGTTGAATGTTGGAGTGCTCGTGAACTGCAGGAGTTATTGGGTTATACGAAGTGGGAGAATTTTGAAAACGTAATTATTAAAGCAAAAGAAGCCTGTAATAATGCAGGTGAGTTGGAGGAAAACCATTTTCCTGACGTCAGGAAAATGGTCGGTATTGGATCAAGTTCAGAGCGCACAATTCCTGATATTGCACTAACTCGTTATGCGTGTTATCTCATAGCGCAAAACGGCGATAGCCGAAAAGAGGAAATTGCTTTTGCGCAAAATTATTTTGCCGTGCAAACACGCAGAGCAGAATTGGTAGAAACAAGATTATTAGAATTTGAACGGGTGAAGGCACGTGAAAAGCTTAGTCAAACGGAAAAGCAACTTTCGAATATTCTATATGAGCGTGGTGTTGACGGACAGGGTTTTGCACTTATTCGAAGTAAAGGTGATGAAGCACTTTTTAAATTAAATACGCAGAAATTAAAAAAGAAATTAGGTGTGCCCGACTCGCGCCCTGTTGCGGATTTCTTGCCTACAATTAGTATCAAAGCAAAAGATTTAGCTGCTGAAATGACTGGTTTGAATGTGCAAAGCAAAGATTTGAAGGGACAGCATAAAATCGAGAAAGAACACATTGACAATAATTCTGCTGTTCGCAATATGCTTACAAAACGCGGAATTGTTCCTGAAAATTTGCCTCCCGCTGAGGATGTGAAAAAGGTTCAAAATAAATTGAAGAATGACGAGAAGAAGATGTTGAAGGGAACCAAAAAGAAGAAATAAGGATGTTTTCAATCGGTTTTCAACAAATTTGTTTTTAGAACTAAGTCCAAAGCATATTTACTTCTGATCGTTTTCCTGACGTCAGGAAAACGATCAGAAGTAAAAAAAACGTAAACCTATTTCACCTAATTATGTCATACCTCTTTACTTCTGAACGTCTTGGTTTTCGGGATTGGCATGCCAATGATCTTCCCGAATTTGCTGCGCTAAATGCGGATGTGGAAGTGATGGCGCATTTTCCGAAAGTGCTTACGGAAAAAGAATCGAGTGAGTTTATGGTACGGCTACAAGAGAGTTATGATAAGCGCGGTTATACGTATTTCGCTGTTGAGATTCGCGCAACAGCTGAATTCATTGGATTTATTGGTTTAGCCTACCAAGAGTATGAAACCGATTTTACACCAGCGGTTGATATTGGTTGGCGCTTGAAAAAGTCGGCGTGGGGAAACGGATTTGCGACAGAAGGGGCCAAATGTTGTTTGGTATTTGCATTTGATACATTGCACTTAAATCGGATTATTTCAACGTGTACTGCGAAGAACTTGCCTTCAGAAAAGGTGATGCAAAAACTTGGCATGAAACGCATGGGCGAGTTTAAACACCCGCGTCTTGTGGCTTTTCCTGAAATTGAAAGCTGTGTTTGGTATGCATTGGAGAGCACTGATCGGGTTGTTCCTGAATTGGTTTAGAATAAGTGCGAAAAATATATCCGCCACCGGTTTGAAACAAAGACCGTTGAAAAGGTGTAAATTTGCGCCCGATGTTAGATAAACTTGCTGCTATTGAACAACGCTTTCTCGATGTAGAAGGCAAACTTGCTGAACCAGGCGTATTGAACGATATGAAGGTTTTTGCACAACTGAACCGTGAATACAAGGAATTGAAAGTCATTGTGGGCGTGTATCACGAGTATCGCCAACTGATGGGAAATATCGAATCGGCGCGTCATGTGTTGGCTACGGAGAAAGACCAAGATTTTATCGAGATGGCGAAAGCCGAATTGCTGGAATTAGAGCCGCGCCAAATTGAAATGGAAGAGCATGTACGCAATTTGCTCATTCCAAAAGATCCGGAAGATGCGCGTAATGCTGTGCTTGAAATTCGTGCCGGAACGGGTGGCGATGAGGCCGCACTTTTTGCTGGCGATTTGTTTCGCATGTATCAACGATTCTGCGAAGTCAATGGTTTTCGGTTGGAAGTGGTTGATTTTAGCGAAGGAACAATGGGTGGTTACAAAGAAATTATTGCCGATATCATTGGCGACAATGCCTACGGCACATTGAAATATGAATCAGGTGTTCACCGCGTTCAGCGTGTGCCCGATACAGAGACACAAGGCCGTGTGCACACTTCAGCGGCTACCGTGATTTTGCTTCCCGAAGCAGATGATGTGGATGTGCAAATCAATCCGGCAGATTTGGAAATTACGACTGCGCGCTCAGGCGGTGCGGGTGGGCAAAACGTGAATAAAGTAGAATCAAAAGTTATTTTGTTTCACAAGCCTTCAGGTATTCAAATTGCTTGTCAGGTTGAGCGTACCCAGTTGGGCAACCGCGAACGAGCCATGAACATGTTGCGCACGAAATTGTACGAAATCGAGTTTCAGAAAAAATTGGATGAAGTAACGCGCCGTCGGAAAACCTTGGTGAGTTCAGGCGATCGTTCTGCTAAAATCCGTACCTATAATTTTCCGCAAAGTCGTATTACCGATCATCGTATTGGGGTAACGCAACACAACTTGACGGCGTTTCTGGATGGCGACATCAAAAGCATGTTAGAAGCCTTGCAGCTTGCCGAAAATGCGGAACGACTGAAAGAGGGTGGTCAATAATTTGTAAGCATTTCTTTTTATGACGCGACAGGAACTATTCGATCAAATCAAACAGAAGAAATCGTTTCTCTGTATTGGTTTAGATACAGACAAAACGAAATTGCCGAAGCATTTGTTGAAGTTGGAAGATCCTGTGGCGGCTTTTAATCGTCAGATTATTGAAGCAACACATGATTTGTGTGTGGCCTACAAGCCGAATTTGGCTTTTTATGAAGCAGATGGTGTTGCGGGCATGCAATCGCTTGAGAAAACGATGCAATTTTTGCCCGATAACTGTTTCTCGATAGCCGATGCAAAGCGCGGCGATATTGGAAATACGTCGTCTATGTATGCGCGTTCATTTTTTGATCATTACGGATTCGATTCGGTTACGGTTGCGCCTTATATGGGAAGCGATTCGGTAAAACCGTTTTTGGGACGTGCCGGGAAATGGGTGATTTTGTTAGCGCTGACATCAAACGAAGGGGCTTTCGATTTTCAGACACAGAAATTAAAAAACGGGAAAACGCTTTACGAAGAAGTGTTGCGGCAATCGGCGGGGTGGGGAAGTGCAGAGGAATTGATGTATGTTGTTGGTGCTACGAAAGCAGAATTTTTGAAAGAAATTCGTCAGCTTATTCCACATCATTTTTTGTTGGTCCCCGGTGTTGGAGCGCAGGGCGGAAGTTTGGCCGATGTTGCGAAATATGGTATGAATGCTTCATGTGGCTTGCTCGTCAATGCTTCGCGGAGTATTTTGTATGCTTCTTCGGGCGAAAATTTTGCAGAACGAGCGCGCCAAGAAGCGATGCATATACAGGAAGAAATGAGTCAATTGCTCGATCAATACTTGGGATAATGGAATAACAATCCAACATCCAAACACAAAAAAAACGCTCCGTTAGCATGAACTAACGGAGCGTTTTTTGTAATGATCGTGGCAATTATTTCACCAAGTAGGTATCAAAATACTTTTTGATTTTTCCTGCATTGTTTTCAGAGAAATGTTGTGCTTGTTCGTCGATGGTGATGTGGTACATGCTCACAAATACATAGCAATCGAGGTAACCTTCGTCCATCATTTTGTGTGCAAAGCCCATTTCGCCGTCATTATCGTCCGATTTTTTGAGCATGTATTCCCAGCAATAGGTTTCCATGTATTTCTGTTCGGTCAAGGTTTGGCTTTTGGTGATTACACCGTCTTCATCGCAATAACGCTCAATTTTTTCTTTGGCTTCGCGGTAGTACTTCCAAGGCTCGCTAGAGATAGCACTTTGGTCGTTTTCGGCCATATTCGGGAAGGAGGTGCGAATCATCCAATGGCGGTTAAAGGTTTTGCCAAGTTTCTCGCAGATTTCCTCCATGCGTACAAACATGCCAATATCAGGATGCACAGTAATGGCCTCGATACAGGCTTTGTAGGCTTCATCCCAACGTTTCAATTTCATGTATGAATCGGTGAGGTATTTGCGTGGCTCAAGAAGTTTTGGCTGACGTTCAATAGCTTCTTTAAACCAAGGAAGTGCTTTTTCGTATTCTTCGTTGTTGTAATAGCTATCGCCAATGTAAAGACGTGCTTTGTAATACTTCTTGTCAAGTTCAACTGCTTTTTGGTAATGTTTGATGGCTGATGTATATTTTTCAGCGCGGAACTCTTCTTCTCCCTTATCGTATTCTTCTTTTGCATCATCAGAGATTGCGGTGTCTGGATTAACATCGATGAGTTTGGTACGGAGCAGGAGTGATGCGTATTCTTGTTTGCTGCAAAACAACGTTGCGAGGTAACAAGCGGAAAGCATTTCGGTGCGGTACTCAGAAGATTTGAGTTTGTCAACATTAATTGTTGTGCTGCCGCCTTTGCCTGCTTTTTTAATGATGGCCATCACATCTTTGTTCAACTGATCGTTGTAACGGTCGGCTTCATAAATGACACGGAGTTTCCAAAGATCGTCTTCAAATGGATGCGCGTCGATGACTGGTTTAATCGCCGAAATGGCTTTGCTGTATTTGCCTTTGTTGTAAAGTGCTTTCGACTTTTCAACTTTTTTGATTTCGCTGTTGGTGTATTGTGCAAAAGCTGGCAATGCCAGCAAAAACAAGGCAATTAGAGCAAGAGCAAATCGTTTTGTTTGGGTTGGTTTAATCATAGCGTTTGTGAGGTGAGATAGGAGATGGTTGTCAGAATAAGCCTATTGGCGGGTTAAAGTCACAACACAAGTATCAATATTGCTGCCTGTGTTCATATAATAAGTCATTTGAATGGTATTGGCGCCAGTTTTGGTGCCGCTTCCATTCAACTGATTGCCGTTGTATGTTTGCTGTGGTATGGTAATGCTATTGCCGCTGATTGTTGCTGTGGCCTTGTACTGAAAGCCAATATTGTAAAAGTTCTCAATCAGCACTTGGCTAGCGTTTGATGTAGATTTGTTGAAGTGCACCACATAATTATTTTGCCCAACCTGAGAACTTTGTTCAGATGCGTCCCAAGATGCAACGTATGTGTCGCGGGCATCGCTTGGGTTTGGTTCTTCTTCATCAGGCGTACAGGTTGGTAGCAACACTGCTGTAAAACCAAGAAGAATGAATAGGCTGATTTTATGTTTCATATATGTAAGCATAACAAAGATGGTGTTTTTCTATCAAACGGCAAATCTTGTGCCGTATTATTTCTGTTTAAAACAGTCTAAAAAGGATGAATTTTCGGCGAAATAATCGAAGGTGAGTAGTGTGCAAAAGCTCAAAGGTTATTTTTTTAAAAAAATATCCGAAAAAATATAACCGTAATAATAATCGCGATTATAATCACAATTATTATTTTTTACTTGATCCTTTATTATTAGGGTTTTCGAGGAAATAATTCGTTCTCAATTAGTTCGCATATCGTGTGGCCGATAAGCATATGGCATTCCTGAATACGGGGGGTGTCTTTCGATGGAATTGGGAGAAGAATATCACTTAAAATAGCCATTTTGCCACCAGTCTCACCTGTGAATCCAATTGTAATAACCCCAATTTGACGTGCTTTTTCGAAGGCGCGCACCACATTTGGCGAATTGCCACTAGTAGAAAGACCAATGAGTACATCACCTTGTTGAGCCATAGCCTGAAGCATTCGTTCAAAGACCACCTCGTACCCATAGTCGTTGGCCACTGCTGTGGTGTATGATATATTTACATGCAAGGCCTCCGAGAAAAGTGGCGGACGGTCAAAATAGAAACGTCCAGAAAGTTCTGCAGCTAAGTGTTGAGCATCTGCCGCACTACCACCATTGCCACACCAGAGCACCTTTTTGTTGTTGCGGAATGCATCAATACAGCAAGTCGCAGCTTCAGACATAGTCCTAAGTAAGGCTTCGTTTTCGACTAGGTGTGATTTGAGTGCGATTGAAGATTGGATACGATTTCGAAAATCAGACGAATAAGTCATGTGTCAAAAATAAACCTATTTATGTTTGCTCAGGTCTTCATAAAGACTATAAATCGTATCAGTCATATACGACCAAGCATATTTGTATTTATGTTCGAGCAAATGTTTGGTAAAACTAGCTTCTCGCCCGTTGTCATAATAATCGTTGAGCGCATTGGCAATTGACTCTGGTGAACACGATGTTACATAGCCGTTTTGATTAGCATCAACATCTTCTGGAAGTCCTCCAACATCCGTTACAAGTGAGGGCTTATCAAAATGAATCGCTATTTTGGCAATTCCGCTATTGGTAGCATTGCGATATGTCTGTGCTACAATATCCGCCGCACAGAAATAATAGCGGACATCTTCGTTGGCAATATAATTGGTGCGAAGTATAACTCGGTTGCGGATATTGAGCCGATCAATAAGGTCTTGGTAATTTTTTTCGTCCTCGTAAAACTCACCTGCGATAAGAATATGCACATTTTTAGCAGCCAATCGCTCATCGGCAACAGCTTCTATTAAAAGATCGAGTCCTTTATATTTTCGGATAAATCCAAAAAACAGCACAACTGGAACGTTGTTAGGAATGTTTAGCAGTTTTCGTGCTGTTTCCTTGTCTGTTTTATCGCCGTACTGGTCGTAAACTGGATGTGGTGTGTGTTTGATTGGAACATCGGAACGGAATGTGGCTATATCACGTACAACTTTTTGAGAAAGAGCGATGAACGCCTGACAAGAGGAAAAGAACCATTTGGAAAAAACGCGATCTCCGGGTCTTTTCTCATGTGGAATCGCATTATCAACCAATGCAATGACCTTTGTTTTTGAATTTCGCTTGATTAAGCGAGCAAGCGATCCAAGGCAAGGTCCCATAAAAGGCAACCAAAAACGAATGATAACCAGATCGGGCTTCTCTTTTTTGATTTTTCGCGCAGATGTAATCCAATTGAGTGGATTGATGGAATTGATGCAGGTAGTTATGACTAGATCTTTGGGGCGAGCACTAACATGATCGAATTGGGTTGTGCCGGGGAATAAAAATGATGGATATTGAAGAGAAAAAGAATAAATGACTACCTGATGGCCAGCATCCGACAATTCGCGCGCAAGCGATTCGTTAAGTGCCGCAATGCCTCCCCGCAAGGGCCACGCAGGTCCGATGATGCCTATTTTCAATGGTTTCATAAAAAAGATGTGCTCAAAAGTAAGGTTTTGTGTTTAGCTCTTGCATGATTCAAATACCTTTTCTACATTTGCACCCCTGTAAAAACAGAAAACACACAATTTACACATGATCATTGTTCAAGTAAAAGAAGGCGAATCACTCGAAAAGTCGCTCAAAAAATTCAAGAAGAAGTTTGAAAAAACTGGTGTTGTACGCGAACTCCGTGGCCGTCAGAAATTCACGAAACCTTCTATTCGCAAACGCGAAACCAAGTTAAAAGCAATCTACCGTCAGCAATTGCAACTCGGAATCGAAGCGTAATTTATACGCCTTCGTTTCAGTAGATTAGTATATATCCAAAGAAATACGCACTTTTGGAGAGAACCTTCTTGTAGGGTTACTCGTTCAATAGTGTGTATTTCTTTTTTTTATTTACGGTGGTCAATTCAAGCATAGATCGATTTTGTGATTTTATAAGCGTAGAGAAACGTTTTTCGCGCCATACACGCGTTGCGTATGAAAACGACTTGATACAATTCCGCGATTTTCTCGCTACTCAATACGACAATACATTGCCCGAGGATGCCAATTTTCAGCTTGTGCGTTCTTGGATTGCTTCGTTGCTCGATCAGGGAATTACGCCACGTTCTGTAAACAGGAAAATTACGACACTGCGGAGCTATTACCGTTTTTTATTAAAAGACGGCGAAATTCGAATTAATCCCATGCTTAAAATTCAGGGACCGAAAACAGCCAAACGCCTTCCCGTATTTGTTGAAGAAAAAGCGATGGACAATCTGCTCGACCGTGTTATCCCACAGAAAAAGACAGATAATCCTTACCGCGATCTATTGGCACAACTTATTTTGGAGCTATTTTACGGAACAGGTATGCGCCTGTCTGAATTGATCAACCTGCGCGAATCCAATTTTGATGAAGGCCGTCATACGTTAAAAGTACTGGGCAAACGCAATAAAGAACGCATCATTCCAATCCCAGAGTCGTTGGTTGTTTCGATTCGCGAGTACCAGAAAGCGAAAAAAGAGTATGGTGTTTTGCCCAATCAAGAACTCGATTTGTTGTTGCAACGCGAGAATGGAAAAAAAATGGGCGAAAAATTTGTTTACTTGCTCGTTCAAGAATACCTTAGCCTTGTTACTACAATCGACAAAAAGAGTCCGCATGTGCTGCGTCATACATTTGCTACACATATGCTTAATCAAGGAGCCGATTTAAATGCAATCAAAGAACTGCTTGGTCACGCAAATCTCTCCGCCACGCAGATATACACACACAATACAGTCGAAAAATTAAAAGCCATTCACCACCAAGCACATCCACGTGCTTAAAAATTCTCTAAAATTTCATTAGTTAAAATCAAAAGGAGGACCAAATGGATATCCAGATTCAATCGATTCATTTTGACGCAGATCGTAAATTGATCAGCTTTATTGAAGAAAAAGTAGGAAAACTGACTCATTTTTATGATGGAATCATCAGCAGCGAAATTTTTCTTCGTCTGGAAAACGCCGGAGCCATTACCACTAAAATTGCTGAAATTAAACTCAATGTGCCGGGCAGCGATTTGTATGTAAAAAAAGAATGTAAAAGCTTTGAAGAGGCTATTGATACAGGGGTTGATGCCTTGGAGCGACAAGTAAAAAAATACAAAGAAAAGACAAAAGGATTGTAAATTTAGGCGTATCAGAAACGCGATAAAATGTCCATAGTCCCGAACTTTTTTAGGTCGGGACTATTTTTTTTGCAAAAAAAATATGTTTGATGTTTGTTGATCGAATGAAGTTTTATACATTTGCAGTCCTTTTTAAGAAGGGATTGGACTACAAATATCAGTCCGAAGTTCTTTGAAACCTAGATGTAGCGCGTTAATTCCGTTACTGTTTGATACGAAAAAAGAGTGAAAAGGCCGGTGTAGCTCAGCTGGTAGAGCAGCTGATTTGTAATCAGCAGGTCGGGGGTTCGAATCCCTTCGCCGGCTCATAATTTTTTCGGATCTGGTCCTGGCATCGGAGCAGTACAGTACAAAATCACGGGGAGATAGCCAAGTGGCCAACGGCAACAGACTGTAAATCTGTCCTCTTACGAGTTCGAAGGTTCGAATCCTTCTCTCCCCACATTTATAAAGGGATAGCATTTTTTGCGATCACAAGCGGAAGTAGCTCATTTGGTAGAGCATCAGCCTTCCAAGCTGAGGGTGGCCGGTTCGAGCCCGGTCTTCCGCTCCAAAATAAAATATAGTAAAAACGCATTGAGTTCGATTTTTTGTACGGCGCGCGCTGCACATTTAAGTTAGCCGCTGTAGCTCAGTGGTAGAGCACTTCCTTGGTAAGGAAGAGGTCGGGGGTTCAATTCCCCCCATCGGCTCGGCAATACTTAATCCGAAGAGTCTGTCTTACCAACAGAAATTCTCCTGAATACATCTAATACCGCCTGCGGTTTCAGATAAAAGTGAAAAACCAAAACAAACAAGTAAACACTAACACAATTTAAATAATCATGGCAAAGGAAAAATTTGACCGCTCCAAGCCCCACGTCAACATCGGCACAATCGGTCACGTTGACCACGGCAAGACTACCCTCACCGCTGCAATTACCTCTGTTCTTGCAAGCAAAGGTTTGGCAGAAGTACGTGATTTCTCTTCAATCGACAATGCTCCTGAAGAAAAAGAACGTGGTATCACCATCAACACATCACACGTAGAATACCAGACAGCTAACCGTCACTACGCACACGTAGATTGCCCAGGTCACGCTGACTATGTTAAAAACATGGTAACAGGTGCTGCGCAGATGGACGGTGCTATTCTTGTTGTTGCTGCAACTGATGGTCCTATGCCACAGACACGTGAGCACATCCTGCTCGCTCGTCAGGTTGGTGTACCAACACTTGTTGTATTCATGAATAAGGTTGACATGGTTGACGACTTAGAACTCCTCGATCTCGTTGAAATGGAAATCCGCGAACTTCTTTCTTTCTATAAGTTCGATGGCGACAATACACCTATCATCCGTGGCTCTGCACTCGGTGGATTGAATAACGATCCAGCTTGGGTTGAAAAGATCATGCAGTTGATGGATGCAGTTGACACTTTCATCCCAACTCCTGCTCGTGATAAAGATAAGCCTTTCTTGATGCCAGTAGAAGACGTGTTCACGATTACTGGTCGTGGTACTGTTGCTACAGGTCGTATCGAAACTGGCGTTGTAAACGTTGGTGAAGAACTTGAAGTTATCGGAATGGGTGAAGCGAAACTCAAAACTGTTTGCACAGGTGTTGAAATGTTCCGCAAACTCCTCGATCGTGGTGAAGCTGGTGACAACGTAGGTATCCTCCTCCGTGGTATCGATAAGAAAGATATTCACCGTGGTATGGTTATCGCGAAACCTGGTTCAATCACTCCGCACACCGAATTCAAAGCTGAGGTGTACGTATTGAAGAAAGAAGAAGGTGGCCGTCATACACCATTCCACAACAAATACCGTCCACAGTTCTATCTCCGTACTACTGACGTTACAGGTGAAATCACCTTGCCAGAAGGACGCGAAATGGTAATGCCTGGCGACAACGTAACAGTTAGCGTTAAGCTGATCGTTCCAGTTGCTATGGACAAAGGTCTTCGTTTCGCTATCCGCGAAGGTGGCCGTACTGTTGGTGCTGGTCAGGTTACTGAGATCATCAACTAATCTAGTACAATACAACAAATTGCAGAAAAGGTGTTCTCCCGAAAGGGAGGACACCTTTACCTGCCAAATAACAACACGGTCAACGTAACTACACACGGGCATAGTTCAATGGCAGAATAGCGGTCTCCAAAACCGTTGATCTTGGTTCGAGTCCAGGTGCCCGTGCAACAGCTAAACGCTATGAACAAATTCAAGACATACATCGCCGAAGTTACCGACGAATTGAAAAACAAAGTAACCTGGCCAACTTGGAGCGAATTGCAGGAAAGCGCAATCATCGTGATGGTTGCCACTGTAATTTTTGCTTTGATCGTGGCCGGTATGGACTTCGGTTTCAATAAGGGCATGGATGCTCTGTACAAAATGATCGCCAAGTAATTCGCGATCTTAACGCTATTCAAATTACCAACAAGACATGAGCGACCAAACACATACCAACGAGCAGGTGAAGAAATGGTACGTATTGCGTGTGGTGAACGGACAAGAGAAGAAGATTAAGCAATACATCGAAACCGAGATTACCCGTCTTGGCATGCAGGATTATGTTTCGCAAGTGCTGATTCCGATGGAGAAGGTGATCCAGATCCGTAACGGTAAAAAAATCAGCAAAGAGCGTAATATTTTCCCAGGCTATATCATGCTCGAAGGAATACTCGTGGGCGAAACACCTCACGTGCTCAAAAATATTACAGGCGTTATCGGATTTCTTGGTTCGAAATCTGGTGAGGCCGTTCCTTTGCGTCCAGCCGAAATCAACCGAATCCTCGGAAAAGTGGATGAGATGGCCGGAGCAGAAGAAACCATGCTCAACACATACGTTGTGGGCGAAACGGTTAAAGTCATTGACGGACCGTTCAATACCTTCTCAGGTGTGATCGAAGAGATCAACGAAGAGAAGAAGAAACTCAAAGTGATGGTCAAGATTTTTGGCCGCAAAACACCGCTTGAGTTGAATTACATGCAGGTTGAAAAAGAGTAAACCTGCCCCGAAATCGCTGTTACGCGCTTCCAAACATAACAGAACAATTCATTCGTTTAAATTAAACCACAATGGCAAAAGAAGTAAGTGCACTGATTAAGCTCCAGATTAAAGGTGGCGCTGCCAACCCGTCTCCTCCAATTGGCCCAGCATTGGGTGCAAAAGGTGTGAACATCATGGAGTTTTGCAAGCAGTTCAATGCTCGCACTCAAGATCGTGCAGGCAAAGTGTTGCCAGTAATCATTACGGTGTATAATGATAAATCATTTGAATTTATCATCAAACACCCACCGGTTGCTATTCAACTCAAAGATGCCTCTAAAGTACAAACCGGTTCGGCTGAATCTAACCGTAAGAAAGTTGGTTCAGTAACTTGGGAACAAGTACGCCAAATTGCAGAAGCCAAAATGCCCGATCTGAATTGCTTCACGATCGAGTCGGCTATGAGTATGGTTGCCGGTACAGCCCGTAGTATGGGTATCAACGTTACAGGAACAAGTCCTTTAACGAAGTAAGTTTAACCTGACGGAGTTTCTTCAACGAGAAACGTTTGTACGTCATAACTTCAAATCAATGCCAAAAATCGCAAAAAAGCGTAAGCAAGCACTTGCAGCGGTTGATCGCACCAAGGCGTATCCTTTATCGGATGCCACAAAATTGGTTAAGCAGATCAGCACAACCAAGTTTGATGCTTCCGTTGACCTGAGCATTCGTCTCGGAGTCGATCCACGCAAAGCAAACCAAATGGTTCGTGGCACGGTTACCCTTCCACACGGAACAGGTAAAACCATGCGCGTATTGGTTATCTGTACACCAGACAAAGAAGCTGAGGCAAAAGAAGCCGGAGCCGATTTCGTTGGTTCAGATGAATTCATCAACAAAATCAAAGAAGGCTGGACTGATGTCGATGTAATCATCACTACACCAAGCATGATGGGTAAAGTTGGTGCATTGGGTAAAGTACTCGGACCTCGCGGTTTGATGCCAAACCCTAAGACTGGTACCGTAACCATGGACGTTGGCAAAGCAGTAAAAGATGCCAAAGGCGGTAAAATCGACTTTAAAGTTGATAAAGCCGGTATCATTCATGCTTCTGTAGGAAAAGTTTCTTTTGATGCAGACAAACTTGCTGAAAACGCAAACGAACTCTTACAGACCATCCTTAAGCTGAAGCCATCTTCTGCAAAAGGAGCTTATATGCGGAGTGTTTACATCTCTAGCACCATGAGCGCAAGTCTGCAGATCGAAACCAAAACGCTTGCTTAATCTGACGGGAATCCCGTATCGCAAATGAAAAAAGAAGAAAAAACACAAATCATCGAGGATCTCGCCGGAATGCTCGCTTCTAGCAAGCACTTTTATTTGGCCGATACCTCTGAGTTGCCGTCTGCAAAGACAAGCGCACTCCGAAGAATGTGTTTTGATCGCCAGATCAAACTGATTGTTGTGAAGAACACCCTTCTTCAAAAAGCTATGGAACGTACAAACAACGAAGAGTTTAGTCCGTTGTATGTAGCTTTGAAGGGATCAACCTCAATCATGTTGAGCGAATCCAATTCGGCTCCTGCAAAACTCATTAAAGAGTTTCGCAAAACCAGCCCAAAACCGATTCTCAAAGCGGCCTTCGTTGAGTCTAGTGCCTATATCGGCGACGATCAGCTTGATGCACTCGCATCAATCAAATCGCGTGATGAACTCATCGGAGATATCATCGGCATGCTCCAAACACCTGCTCGCAATGTTATTTCTGCATTGCAATCAAGTGGCGGAAAAATTGCTGGTGTTGTCAAAACACTTTCAGAACGTCCAGAGTAATAGCTGGAGAACCACTTCGCTTCGGCGAAACCAACCAACAAATCAACTAATTTAACCAAGTACAATTCCAAAAACCAATATCAAAATGGCAGACGTTAAAGCCCTCGCTGAATCACTCGTAAACCTTACTGTTAAAGAAGTTAACGAGCTTGCAAAAATCTTGAAAGATGAGTATGGTATCGAGCCTGCAGCTGCTGCTGTAGCTGTTGCCGCTGCTCCTGCTGCTGCAGCTGCTGCTGAGAAAACATCTTTCGACGTTATCCTTAAGAGCGGTGGAGCCAACAAACTCCAAGCTGTTAAAGTTGTGAAAGAAGCTACTGGCCTCGGACTTAAAGAAGCAAAAGACCTCGTTGACGGTGCTCCAAAGCCTGTTAAAGAAGGTATCAGCAAAGAAGAAGCAGAAGCTCTCAAGAAGACTCTTGTTGAAGCTGGCGCTGAAGTTGAGATTAAGTAATTTCACTTTAGACCGAATTAGGTCCAGACCTGACCCCGTTCTGTTTCATTAACATTCGAAACAGAACGGGCAGGTCTTAACCAGTTTGTTGTTGAATAGAGTTCTTGTATCACTTCACTTCCAATCCATTACCTTGGAAACGACCAAAAAGCAACAACGCATCCACTTTGCTAAAAGCAAAGCCCAGCTCGATTATCCAGATTTTCTGGACATCCAGCTCAAATCATTTCAGGATTTCTTCCAGCTGGAAACCACCAGCGAAAACCGCCAAGACGAAGGTCTGTTTAAGGTGTTCTCGGAAAACTTTCCAATCTCCGACGCCCGAAACAACTTCGTTCTCGAGTTTCTCGATTACTTTGTCGATCCTCCGCGTTACTCGATCGACGAGTGTATTGAGCGCGGTTTGACTTACAGCGTTCCGCTGAAGGCTAAACTCAAACTCTACTGTACAGATCCCGAACACGAAGATTTTGAAACCATCGTGCAGGATGTCTATTTGGGAACAATCCCTTACATGACTCCGCGCGCTACGTTCGTTATCAATGGCGCCGAACGCGTCATCGTGTCGCAATTGCACCGTTCGCCCGGCGTGTTCTTCGGACAAAGCCGTCACGCGAATGGTACGAAGCTGTATAGTGCTCGTGTGATTCCGTTTAAAGGCTCATGGATTGAGTTTGCAACGGACATCAACAATGTGATGTATGCGTACATCGACCGTAAGAAAAAGCTTCCGGTAACTACGCTGCTTCGTGCTATCGGTTACGAAACCGACAAACACATTCTCGAACTTTTCGGCCTCGCCGATGAAGTGAAAGTTAGCAAAGCAGCACTGAAAGCCGTTCTTGGCCGTCGTCTCGCTGCCCGCGTTCTCAAAACTTGGGTAGAAGACTTCGTTGACGAAGATACCGGCGAAGTTGTTTCGATCGAACGTAACGAGGTTCTCATCGACCGCGAAACAATCCTCGAAGCACGCCACATTGACGAAATTGTTGAAGCCAATGTCAAGTCTGTTATTCTTCACAAGGAAGAAGCAAACAACCTTGACTACGCTATCATTTACAATACACTCCAGAAAGATACTTCCAACTCGGAGAAAGAAGCGGTAGAACATATCTATCGCCAATTGCGTAATGCCGAACCACCGGATGAAGAAACCGCGCGTGGCATTATCGACAAACTCTTCTTCTCTGACAAACGTTACGATCTTGGGGAAGTTGGCCGTTACCGCCTCAACCGCAAACTCGGTCAATCTACCTCTGAAGACGTTCGCGTTTTAACCAAGGAAGATATCATTCAGATCATCAAGTATCTGATCGAACTCATCAACTCAAAAGCCGATATCGACGATATCGACCACTTGAGTAACCGTCGTGTTCGTACTGTTGGCGAACAGTTGTATTCACAATTCGGTGTTGGTCTTGCCCGTATGGCACGTACCATCCGCGAACGCATGAACGTTCGCGACAACGAGGTGTTTACACCGACTGATTTGATCAATGCGAAAACATTGTCGTCAGTTATCAATTCGTTCTTCGGAACAAACCAGCTTTCACAGTTTATGGACCAAACCAATCCGTTGGCAGAGATCACGCACAAGCGTCGTCTTTCCGCTCTCGGGCCAGGAGGTCTCTCTCGTGAACGCGCAGGTTTTGAGGTTCGTGACGTTCACTACACACACTATGGTCGTCTTTGCACCATCGAAACACCTGAAGGACCAAACATTGGTTTGATTTCTTCGCTTTGTGTGTATGCGAAAATCAATAAGCTTGGATTTATCGAAACACCTTATGTTACTGTTCATGACGGTAAAGCCGATGTCGATAAACCCGTTATTTATTTGACCGCTGAAGAAGAGGATCAGAAAATCATTGCACAGGCCAATGCTGGTCTCGACGAAAAAGGACGTTTCAGCGATTTGCGTGTTAAAGCGCGCTTCGAAGGCGACTTCCCAGTTGTTGAGCCATCGCAGCTTGCCTTGATGGACGTAGCTCCAAATCAGATCGCATCGATTGCGGCTTCGTTGATTCCGTTTTTGGAACACGATGACGCTAACCGTGCGCTTATGGGTTCAAACATGCAACGTCAGGCTGTTCCACTTCTCCGTCCACAAGCTCCAATTGTTGGAACTGGTCTCGAAGGATTGATCGCTCGCGACTCACGCGTTTTGGTTCAAGCCGAAGGCGAGGGTGTGATCGAAACAGTTGACGCAAACGAAATCGTTGTTCGTTACAACCGTACCGAAAACGAACGTTTGGTAAGTTTTGATACCGATATTAAATCATACCGCCTCACCAAGTTCCGCAAAACCAACCAAAGCACCAGCATCACGCTTCGCCCAATCGTTAAGAAAGGCGATAAAGTGAAAAAAGGACAAATCCTTTGCGAAGGTTATGCAACACGCGATGGTGAATTGGCACTTGGACGCAACTTGAAAGTAGCGTTCATGCCTTGGAAAGGGTATAACTTCGAGGATGCTATCGTGATCAGCGAGCGCGTTGTTCGTGATGATATTTTCACCTCGATTCATATTGATGAATATGTGATGGAAGTTCGCGATACCAAACGCGGTCTCGAAGAACTCACAGCAGATATTCCAAACGTTTCGGAAGAAGCAACCAAAGACCTCGACGAAAACGGATTGATCCGTATTGGTGCTGAGGTTAAGGAAGGCGATATCCTCATTGGTAAAATCACACCAAAAGGCGAAACCGATCCTTCTCCTGAAGAAAAACTCTTGCGTGCTATCTTCGGCGATAAAGCTGGTGATGTTAAGGACGCTTCATTGAAAGTTCCGCCTTCTATCCGCGGTGTTGTTGTTGAGAAAAAATTGTTCTCACGCGCCATCAAAGACAAAAAAGCGAAACTCGAAGAGAAAGCTGTTATCGAGAAAATCGATAAAGAGCAACTCACCGATGAGGTTGCACTCAAAGCCCATGCAGTTGAAAAATTGTGGACTATCCTCAACGGAAAAACTTCAACAGGTGTTCTCAACAACATCAAAGAAGAAGTCGTTTCTAAAGGAACCAAGTTCTCTCAAAAAGGCATCGAAAAACTAGATCTCGTTAACATCGACTCTGGTAAATGGACTGCCGATAAAGAGACAAACGATTTGGTGAAAATGGTTCTCCACAATTACCAAATTAAGTTCAATGAATTGAATGGCGAATACAAGCGCCGCAAATTTGCAATCCAAGTTGGTGATGAATTACCAGCAGGTATTGTTCAACTTGCGAAAGTCTATATTGCTAAGAAGCGTAAGCTTAAAGTTGGTGATAAGATGGCTGGTCGCCACGGTAACAAAGGTATCGTTGCTCGTATTGTTCGCGATGAAGACATGCCGTTCCTCGAAGATGGAACACCGGTTGATATTGTACTCAACCCACTTGGTGTACCTTCACGTATGAACCTTGGTCAGATTTACGAAACCGTATTGGCATGGGCCGGCGAAAAATTGGGATTGAAATTCTCTACTCCAATTTTCGATGGTGCTACCATTGACGAAATCAATTCATACACCGATCAAGCTGGTCTTCCGCGCTATGGCCGTACGTTCCTCCACGATGGTGGAACAGGTGAGCGCTTCGACCAACCAGCAACAGTAGGTATTATCTACATGTTGAAACTTGGTCACATGGTTGATGATAAAATGCACGCGCGTTCTATCGGACCATACTCACTCATTACACAACAACCATTGGGCGGTAAAGCACAATTTGGTGGTCAGCGTTTTGGTGAGATGGAAGTATGGGCACTCGAAGCATTTGGTGCTGCGAATATCCTTCAGGAAATTCTCACCATTAAGTCAGACGACGTTACCGGACGTGCGAAAGCATACGAAGCGATCGTCAAGGGCGACAATATGCCGCCTGCCGGAATCCCAGAATCGTTCAACGTATTGTTGCACGAACTCCGTGGACTCGGCCTCAATGTATCGCTCGACTGAGTGGAAAAGAATTAACGTTCAAACGAATTTCAAACCGATACGCTACTATGTCGTTCAGGAAAGAAACCAAGGTTAAAAGTAACTTCTCTGCTATCACAATCAGTTTGGCCTCACCCGAGTCCATCCTTGAGCGTTCAAGCGGCGAAGTACTCAAGCCTGAGACTATCAATTACCGCACTTACAAACCCGAGCGCGATGGCTTATTCTGCGAACGCATTTTCGGTCCTGTTAAGGACTGGGAATGCCATTGCGGAAAGTACAAACGCATTCGCTACAAAGGCATTGTTTGCGACCGTTGCGGAGTTGAAGTAACCGAGAAAAAAGTACGTCGCGAACGTATGGGCCACATCAGCCTTACCGTTCCTGTCGCGCACATCTGGTACTTCCGCTCATTGCCGAATAAAATCGGTTATTTGCTCGGTTTGCCAACCAAAAAGCTCGATATGATTATCTATTACGAGCGTTATGTGGTTGTCAATGCTGGTATCAAAGCAAAAGACGGAATCCAGCACATGGAATTCCTCACGGAAGAACAATACCTGGAAATCCTCGAAACATTACCAAAAGAAAATCAACACCTCGAAGACAACGATCCAAACAAGTTCGTTGCTATGATGGGTGCTGATGCTCTTCAGGCATTGCTTGCACAGATCAATCTCGACGAATTGTCGTATGATCTGCGCCACAAAGCCAGCACCGAAACGTCGCAGCAACGTAAGAACGATGCCCTCAAGCGTCTTCAAGTTGTAGAAGCATTTCGTCAGGCCCGCAAAGTTGTAGAAAATCGCCCGGAATGGATGATTGTTCGCGTTGTTCCGGTTATTCCACCCGAACTTCGTCCACTCGTTCCACTGGATGGCGGACGTTTCGCAACTTCCGATCTCAACGACTTATACCGTCGTGTGATTATCCGCAACAACCGCCTCAAGCGTTTGATCGAAATCAAAGCACCAGATGTCATTCTCCGCAACGAGAAACGTATGTTGCAAGAAGCTGTCGATTCATTGTTCGACAATTCCCGCAAATCAAATGCTGTTAAGACCGAATCAAATCGTGCCCTCAAATCACTCTCTGATTCACTCAAAGGCAAACAAGGCCGTTTCCGTCAGAACTTGCTCGGAAAACGTGTTGACTATTCAGCGCGTTCGGTTATTGTCGTTGGACCAGAATTGAAATTGCACGAATGCGGTTTGCCAAAAGAAATGGCAGCCGAATTGTTCAAGCCGTTTATCATCCGTAAGCTCATCGAGCGCGGAATCGTGAAAACGGTAAAATCAGCAAAGAAAATTGTTGACCGCAAAGACGCTGTTGTTTGGGATATTCTCGAAAATGTATTGAAAGGACATCCTGTTCTCCTCAACCGCGCTCCAACACTTCACCGTTTAGGGATTCAATCATTCCAACCTAAACTCATCGAAGGAAAAGCGATTCAACTGCACCCGCTCGTTTGTACAGCGTTCAACGCTGACTTCGACGGTGACCAAATGGCGGTTCACGTTCCACTCGGACATGCCGCTATCTTGGAAGCACAATTGCTGATGCTTGCTTCGCACAATATTCTTAACCCTGCAAACGGTGCTCCTATTGCCGTTCCTTCTCAGGACATGGTACTTGGTCTGTATTACATGACCAAGGGCAGAAAAACGGATGCCGAGTTAACCATCAAAGGCGAAGGACTTCGTTTTTACTCAGCGCAAGAAGCAATTATTGCTTACAACGAAGGTCGTGTCGATCTTCATGCTTGGGTAAAAGTTCGTGTTCCAAATGCGCGCGAAAATGGTGAACTCGTTTCTAAAATTATTGATACAACACTTGGTCGTATTATCTTCAACCAAGTTGTACCAAAAGATGCGGGCTATATCAACGAATTGTTGACGAAGAAATCGTTGCGCGATATTATCGGTAACGTACTCAAAGAAACTGGAATGGCCGCTACCTCTAAGTTCCTTGATGATATCAAAGAACTCGGATTTAAAATGGCGTTCCGTGGAGGTTTGTCGTTCAACTTGGGAGACATTATTGTTCCTGAGGAAAAACCAAAACTCATTGCCGAAGCCAACGACCTCGTTGAAGAAGTGAAAGCCAACTACAACATGGGTTTCATTACCAACAACGAACGTTACAACCAGATCATCGACATCTGGACACATACCAACTCACGCATTACCAAACGTGTATTGGATCAATTGACGAACGACCGTCAAGGATTCAACCCAGTTTACATGATGCTTGATTCTGGTGCTCGTGGTTCGAAAGAACAGATTAAACAGCTCGGCGGTATGCGTGGTTTGATGGCTAAACCATCAAAAGCAGGCAGCTCTGGCGGAGAAATTATCGAGAATCCGGTACTCTCCAACTTCAAAGAAGGTCTTTCAATTCTTGAATACTTTATTTCAACCCACGGTGCGCGTAAAGGTCTTGCCGATACCGCGCTCAAAACTGCCGACGCTGGTTATTTGACTCGTCGTCTCGTGGACGTTGCTCAAGACGTTATCATCACCGAACCAGATTGCGGAACACTCCGTGGTTTGATTGCGACAGCGCTCAAGAAAAACGAAGAAGTTGTTGAAAGCCTTTACGACCGCATCCTTGGACGTACAACCGTACATGATGTGTATGATCCACAATCTGGCGATTTGATCATCAGTGCAGGTCAAGAAGTAACAGAAGAATTTGCTGGTCGCATCGAAAATTCAGCGATTGAATCGGTTGAAATTCGTTCAGTACTCACTTGCGAATCGAAACTTGGTGTTTGTGCCCGTTGCTACGGACGTAACCTTGCTACTGGCCGTATGGTTCAGAAAGGCGAAGCTGTTGGTGTTATTGCAGCACAATCTATTGGTGAGCCAGGAACACAGCTTACACTCCGTACCTTCCACGTTGGTGGCACTGCGTCAAGTATTGCTGCTGCTTCTAAACTCGAAGCGAAATACGACGGTATTGTTGAAATTGAAGAATTGCGTACAGTAAAACGCAAAACCGAAAATGGATCATTCGATGTTGTTATCGGTCGTTCGGCTGAACTCCGCATCGTTGATGCCAATACACAGATTGTTGTCATGACAGGTAACGTTCCTTACGGTTCACAGCTTTATGTGAAAAACGGAGAAAGCGTGAAGAAAGGTCAACTCATCTGCGATTGGGATCCATACAACGCCGTTATCGTTTCTGAATTCGGTGGTAAACTTTCGTTTGAACACATCGAAGAAGGTGTAACCTTCCGCGAAGAATCTGACGAACAAACCGGCTTCAAAGAAAAAGTTATTACAGAAACAAAAGATAAGTCGAAGAACCCGTCTATTCGCATTGTGAATGGCGACGAAATTCTGAAGACCTACAACATTCCGGTATCTGCGCACATCGTAGTTGATGATGACCAGAAAATTGAACCCGGTCGTATTCTCGTTAAAATTCCACGCGCTGTTGGTAAACAAGGTGATATCACCGGTGGTCTTCCACGCGTAACCGAATTGTTCGAGGCACGTAACCCGTCAAATCCGGCTGTTGTTTCTGAAATCGATGGTACGGTGTCGTTTGGTAAAATCAAACGTGGTAACCGTGAGGTGATTGTAGAATCACGCACAGGCGAACGTAAAACTTACCTCGTTGCGTTATCAAAACACATCCTTGTTCAAGAAAACGATTTCATCCGTGCTGGTGAATCACTTTCTGACGGTTCGATCAGCCCTGGAGATATTCTCTCCATCAAAGGTCCAACTGCTGTTCAGGAATACTTGGTCAACGAAGTGCAAGAAGTATATCGTTTGCAAGGTGTAAAAATCAACGACAAGCATTTCGAAACGATCGTTCGTCAGATGATGCGTAAAGTTGAAATCTCCGACCCAGGCGATACCATGTTCCTCGAAACACAATTGGTCAATAAAGCCGATTTCATGGAAGAAAACGACCGTCTTTTCGCGAAGAAAGTTGTGATCGATCCAGGCGATTCGCCAAACATGAAAGCAGGTCAAATCATCTCTGCACGTAAACTTCGCGACGAAAACTCTTCGCTGAAACGTAAAGATTTGAAATTGGTTGAAGCCCGCGATGCCGTTACCGCTACTTCGCAACAAGTATTGCAAGGTATCACACGAGCATCGTTGCAAACAAACAGTTGGGTATCTGCTGCATCTTTCCAAGAAACAACCAAAGTCCTCAACGAGGCGGCTGTCAATGGAAAGCAAGATACCTTGCTCGGCCTCAAAGAAAACGTTATCGTTGGTCACCTCATTCCTGCTGGAACAGGTCTCCGCGATTACGAAAAATTGGTGGTTGGTTCGAAAGAAGAATTCGAACGTTTGCAAGCTGCGAAACGCGAAGCAATGGAAGAAGCGTAAGCCATTCCCATTCTTTAATACAAACAGAAACGCCTTCCCGAAACGGAAGGCGTTTCTGTTTATACACCGATTTATTCCATTTACCGACACATTTTTCTTCCCAGCCTCATTCAGGAAACGTTTACTATCAGCTTCCGTATATTTGATCAATCAACGATGAAAACACGCATTCCTACCGCACTTATTCATGTTATTGGAAGCATCGCTTTTTTAGCCATTCCATTTCTGATTTCTCCCGATTCCGTTATGACTGGCGCGTTTTTTCGTCACGCTCCGCCAGTTGCAGACTTAATCAACTACATCTTGTTGCTTGGCTTTTTTTATCTGAATTATTATTACATCATTCCTCAGATTTATTTTAAGCGTCGCTACTGGCTTTTTACAGCAGCACTTGCGGGTAGTTTTTTGGTGGTGAGTGTTGTACCGATCCTCATTGCGCGGCCTTTGACTGCCAATCAGAAAAAAAATGTAGCGCAGTTTAAACCAATGCCCCCGCCACACATCAAACCATCAGATCGGCAACCAATGCCGCCCGAGTTTTTGCCTATTGAACATGAAGCGAAAAAAACATTTCGGCCACCTGCTCGTTTGATGCAGTACGCCAACAGTACATTTCGTTTTTTGTTAATTGTCGTTCTTTCACTTTTACTCCGTATTTCCGCTCGTTTAAGACAAGAGAAGCAGGAAAAATCGCAAGCCGAAGTGGCCTACCTCAAAGCGCAAATCAATCCGCACTTTTTGTTCAATACGCTCAATGGCATTTATTCCCTCGCCATTCAAAAGTCTGATGCTACCGCGCCTGCCATTGTCAAACTCTCTGAAATGATGCGTTATGTAACGACTGAGTCGCAACAGGAATTTGTGCCTCTTGAAAAAGAAATGAATTACCTGCGCAATTACATTGACCTGCAGAAAATGCGCGTAGGCGAAACAATCGCACTTGTATTTCGTATCGATGGCGAGGCTCTGGGCAAGTCGATTGCGCCACTTTTACTCATTCCGTTTATCGAAAATGCGTTTAAGTACGGTATCAATCCAGAAGAGAAAAGTGAAATCAATATACACATTCAGCTTTTGACCGATGTTGTTTTGCTTGATGTGAAAAATCAAAAAGTAAATATTCAATCATCTGATGGAGCGGGCACAGGATTAGAGAACGCTCGAAAACGTCTTGCCTTATCTTATCCCGGAAGACATACACTACAAATTGACGAAACCGAATTTCGTTTCGCCGTCCATTTAAAAGTCCTGTTATGATAAAAGCAATAGCACTCGATGACGAACATTTGGCTTTAGAAGTCATTCGCGCCTATTGCAAACAACAAGGCGAAATCCAACTCGACAAAACATTTGTTCGGCCAAGCGAAGCATTGGAATACTTGGGTAAATTTCCAGTCGATTTGATTTTTCTCGACATTCAAATGCCTTCCGTTCTCGGTGTCGATTTTGCGCAACAAATTCCTAAACACATCGCTGTTATTTTTACCACAGCACATAGCCAATATGCTGTTGAAGGATTTAACCTTAGTGCTGTTGATTATTTACTCAAGCCATTTTCATTTGAACGCTTTGAGCAAGCCATCAAAAAAAATCAAATACAACGAAAGCCAACGCAAGAAGCAACAACCACACAAACCATTTCCATACGCGCCGATTATAGCCTGATTCCGGTTGCGCTCAATACCATCAAACTCATCGAAGGGCTTGATGATTACATTAAAATTCATGTCGATAACCGCAGTCCCATTGTGGCGCGGATGACGATGAAAGGCATACTGCAAAAATTACCCGAATCGCAATTTATTCGCATTCACCGCTCTTACATTGTTCCCATTCATCTCATTGAAAGTATGCGAAACAAAGTGCTACTCGTTGCCGGAAGAGAACTTCCTGTTGGATCGAGTTATGAGCAATTGGTAAAAGCGCAAATCGCCGCACAATCATTTTCCGCATAAAAGCAAGCATTCACCGCAAAAAAAGCATGCATTCGCACCGAAAACTTTACATTAGTAACAAATAGTTTACATTAGTAAACCGATCAACCTCATGAAAAAAAATCTGCTCTCTCTCGTTGGTATCCTCCTTGCAGGAACAAGTCTTCTCGCTCAACAATGGGGCGATTATACACTCGTCGCTCCCCAAAATAGCACAACCGTACGTTTACTTGATACCGCAAGTAATATTTACCACTCTTGGACTGGCTTGTCAGGGCAAACCGGATATTCGAATTATGTGCTTCCAGGCGGCGTACTCTTACGCACGGTCAAAACCAGCAACAATGTCTTTACGGGCGGTGGCATGTGCGGGCGCGTTCAGAAAGTAGATTACAACGGAAATTTACTTTGGGACTACACCTACTCAACATCAACCTACTGTTCCCATCACGATATTTGCGCCCTTCCAAACGGTAATGTCTTGTTGATTGCTTATGAATTAAAATCTGCCGCTGATGCGACACAAGCCGGATGCCAATCGTCTATAACCATGTGGCCCGATAAAATTGTCGAAGTACAACCAACAGGCGCTACAACTGGTACGATTGTTTGGGAATGGCATCTCTGGGATCACCTCTGCCAAAGTATCAATCCCAATGTCGATAATTATGTGAGCAATGTTGGCGATCATCCCGAACTCTTCAACATCAATGCTAGTCCCACAAAAGAAATTTTTCACGCAAACGGATTGGATTACAATCCCATGCTCGATCAAATCGTTTTGAGCGCGCACAATACCGATGAGTTTTATATCATCGATCACAGCACAACCATGGCCGAAGCGGCTTCGCACAGTGGTGGGCGTGGAGGTAAAGGTGGCGATTTTTTATACCGTTGGGGAAATCCATCCAACTACAACCAATCCGGCAACACCATTTTCAATGTCTTACACGATTCACATTGGGTTCCCGAAAATTGCCCCAACGCCGGAAATTTAGTGGCACTCAACAACAAGGGTATTTCCAATACACAATCGTGCGTTGATCAAGCTACACCACCGGTTTCTGGATTTAATTATTCGTACACACCGAATACGGCTTACGCACCATCGACATACACCCAGCGTCAGAATTGCACGGGTGGCACAACAAACATGGGCAACTCGCAGCAATTGCCCAACGGCAATATGTTAATCTGCCTCGCACTTTCAGGAACGATTTATGAAATTAATGCTGCCGGCACTACACTTTGGTCTTATACCGCAAGCGGATCTACCGCGCAAGCATTTCGGTATAGTGCCTGTCAAGTAGCCAATGCTGCACCCGCTATTCCAACCATTACGACCAATGGCAATGTCTTGACGTCAAGTGCGGCAACAACGTATCAATGGTATTTCAACGGACAGCCACTTGCGGGTGAAACCAATCAAGCATATACGGCAACACAAGATGGTGTGTATGCGGTGCGTGTTACCGATGCGAACGGATGTTGGTATAGTTATTCTTCGCTATTTGATTTTGTGGTGATTACCGATGTCAATACGCTTGCAGTAAACAACAATATTGTGTTGTTCCCAAATCCAACAACGGGAAATATTTTCATCACGGGTTATGCCAATACAGACACACACGTTCATGTGATGGATGCGTTAGGACGCGAAGTGTATAGTATGGCGATGAAATCTGAAATGGATTTGTCGATGCTTGAAAATGGTATTTACCACGTCATCATCGAAAACGAAAATGGTGAGCGCGTAAGCAAGAAAATTATCATTCAGCACTAATGTTCAAAGAAGGATAAAATGAAACAACTATTTTTTTGTCTCGCATTGGTACTGTTCGGATTTTCGGCAGAAGCCAAGAAAGTGAAATTTGCTGTAGATATGTACGGTCAAGTTTTGGATACTGGCGGCATGCACATTGCTGGCGATTTCCAAACCCTTGCGGGTTATCCGGGCGGCGATTGGCAAGCCAATACAACACCGCTGACCAATGAGCCGAACTCTACCATTTACAGTGTGGTAGTCGATATTCCTGCATTCGCCAAATATGAATTTGTCTATATCAATGGCGACCAAGGCTACTTGCAGGAATTTGTTCCAGTTGAATCGCGGGTAAATTATAATTTCAATGCTAACCGTTGGATTTATGTTGACTCACTTTCAAATGATACGCAACTGATTGCGCCTGTTTTGTATGGTGGTAACGCACCACTCGGCATGTACTTGCTCCGTTTCTATGTCGATATGCAATATGTTGCTTCGATTGATCCGCAAGGTGTGCATGTCAACGGCGATTTCCAAAATTGGGTCAATCCCAAATACATGGTTAGTTTCGATAATATTGTTTACGAATACATCGCCTACATTGACACACTCGATGCTGCGCTTGTTTCGGAATACATTTTCATGAATGGCGACCAATCCATCAACGAAGAAACGGTTCCGGCACCCTGCGCTACTTCGAATTTCAATCGGGGAACTACGGTTCCGCATGATACCATGTTAGGAATTGTTTGTTATGCGGCATGCGTAGATTGCGCTAGTGTTGGTGTTGATGAGGAGCTTGCAGCGCAAACAGAAATTAATGTTTCTCCAAACCCAGCATCCGACGGTTTCTGGGTTTCATCGTCAACAGCAATTGCACAAATTCAGCTTACCGATATGACAGGTCGTTTGGTGAAAACAGAAAAAACACCGCTCGCCACCACACAACGTATTTCTCGCGATGAATTGCCGCAAGGGATTTACCTGTTACAACTAACTGATGTAAATGGTAATCACTTTAGTAGCAAAATTATTTTTCAATAAAAAAACAATGCGCAAACATTTCCTGTTTTTGTATGTAAGCCTTGCGCTTTTGCTGTTCGGAAAAACGGCAAAAGCGCAATCCGCTTTTTACGCACCAGATACGATTCAAACCATCGAAATAAATTTCACAGAGCCGAACTGGGATTATATTTTAGATACGGCAAAAGCTGGCTCGGATAGTTATTTGATAGGTCAAGTAATTGTAAACGGAATTGTTTTCGATAGTTGCGGCATTCAATACAAAGGAAATTCGTCGTACAACGTTAACCGCACTAAAAATCCGTTTCACATCAAACTGGATTACATTCACGGTAATGCAGATTACCAAAGCTACAACGATATAAAACTCGGCAATGGCTATGGCGACCCATCGATGCAACGCGAAGTGCTAGCGTATGAAATTTTACGCAACTACATGGCCGCACCACAAAGCAATTTTGCGCGCGTCTATGTCAATGGAACATACTATGGTGTTTATACCAACACACAAAGTATAGATGACGATTTTCTCAACGCCCATTTTTATTCTTCAGCAAACACATTTTTCAAATGCAATCCGGTTAGTGTGATTGGTGGCAATATCCCCAACCTCGTTTACCTCGGACAAGACAGTACGCAATACTATGCCCGCTATGAATTAAAATCAACAATGGGTTGGCAAGAACTGATTGATCTTTGCGATACGATCGTCAATCAGCCTGCTGCACTTGATTCCATGCTCGATATTGATCGTGCGCTTTGGATGCTTGCTTACAACAATGTGCTTGTTAATTTAGATAGTTATACAGGAGCCTTTGCACAAAATTATTACCTCTACCGCGATGATAATGAACGTTTCTGTTCCATCATTTGGGATGTGAATATGGCGTTTGGTGGTTTTTCCAATACGGGCGTTGGCAATCTCAATGTGTCGGGAATGCAGCAGATGCCTCCCATGTTGCATTACAACTACGCCGCCCGCCCGCTAATCGTAACCTTGCTTACTGATGCGCGATACAGCAAAATGTACATTGCACACATGCGTACCATCACCAACGAATTTTTTGGATCAGGTAATTACCTCACGCGCGCGCAACAGTTTGAAACATTGATCGACAGCTCTGTTCAGGCCGAGCAATTTTCGTTATATACCTATCCACAATTCCAAAATGCGTTAACAACAGCCGTTTCCAATACACCCGGCATTTCGCAACTCATGAGTGCGCGTACAACATACCTCAATGCAACGACCGAATTTCAGCAAGTTGCACCAATGATTTCAAATATTCTCTCCAGCCCGAACGCACCTGCATTGAATGATAGCATTTGGATCACGGCAACAGTAACCAACAGCAGCCAAGTTTTTATTGGCTGGCGTACGCAAACGTATAACCGTTTTTACCGTTATGCGATGTACGATGATGGTTTGCACCAAGACGGCGCAGCCAACGATAATGTTTTTGGCGCATGGATTCCTGCCATCGCCGCAAACATGCAATATTATATTTATGCCGAAAATGCAAATGCAGGCATGTTTTCGCCCGAGCGCGCGGAGTACGAATTTTACAATATTGCAGTTGCTGTACAAACTGCTGCAGCTGGAGAAATTGTCATCAACGAATTGCTTGCCAGTAACCTCGCTGATACAACAGATGAAGCAGCACAACACGAAGATTGGATCGAATTGTACAACCGTGCAGCCTATCCGTTGAGTTTGCAAGGTTTGTATTTGACAGACGATTATACTGTTCCGCAAAAATTCCCACTTCCCGATTTGGTGATGCCGGCCAACAGTTACTTGCTCGTTTGGGCCGATCAAGATCAAGCCAGTTCGTCAAATGTGCATGCGAATTTTAAATTATCTACATTGGGAGAACAAGTCATGCTTAGTAATTTTGCTGGTGTTGTGATTGATAGCGTAAGTTTTGGCGCACAAACAACCGATATTTCGTATGGGCGTTGCCCGAGCGCAACTGGTCCGTTTGCGGTCTTTTTAAATTCGACACCATTAGCCTTAAATACGTGTCCAGCGTCCACGGAGGAATACGATCAGCACCAAAGTATGCGGGTGTTTCCCAATCCCGCAGAAACACACGTACAACTTGTTTTTTCGGAATCGGTTGATGGAACGGTTGAGTTGATGGATGTACAAGGACGTTTGGTGAAAACAGAAACGTTATCTGCAAACACACTCCAGCTCGATGTTGCCAATTTAGAATCTGGCATGTACTTAATTTTGCTCCGTAACCGCGAAGGCGAAATGATGTTGCAGCAACGGGTTGTCATTTCGCATTGATTGGGGGAATTGTTAGATACTTTCTGAGTTTCCATCCCCCCAAAAACGCCCCCCGTCGCTTCTAATTTAGAAGCTATCTAAATTTCACATTAAACAGCACGTCATTCCTTTCCGAATGCCTAAATTTGCACCGTTTTACAGGCGAAATCGATGTCCGTTTCAGGAACTACCAGCATCGCCAAACCCGCGGGGGTGATGAGCAAACTTGCTGACTATGCACAATTTACAAAGTTCCGCTTGGCGGCACTGGTGGTCTTTTCGGCCATTATCAGCTATGTCATTGCCTGTCGCGATCTTCAAATCTCCATCAACTGGTTTGAGCTTGGTATGCTCACACTCGGTGGCTTCTTAGTTACCGGATCTTCCAACGGCTTTAATCAGCTTATTGAGCGCGAATACGATAAACTCATGCCGCGCACTGCCAATCGCCCGCTTCCGCAAGGACGTATGAGCGTCAACGAAGGCATTATCCTCGCCGCGCTTATGGGCATAGCTGGCGTTTTGATACTCGGATTCTTTACAAACTGGCTCAGCGGAACTCTTGGTGCTATTGCGCTCATTCTTTATGTTGCTGCCTATACGCCCCTCAAACGGGTAACACCTTTTGCTGTGCTTGTTGGTGCTTTTCCTGGCGCTGTTCCTGCGATGTTGGGTTGGGTCGCCGCTACCGAAGGATTTGGAACCATTGGTACTTCGGCAATCGTTTTATTTGCGGTGCAGTTTATGTGGCAATTTCCACATTTCTGGGCCATTGCTTGGGTAGCTGATGAAGACTACCGCAAAGCCGGATTTTTCATGTTGCCTTCACCAGGTGGCCGCGATCAAAGCAGCGCTTTTCAAATACTCGTTTACACACTCGTATTAATTCCAGTGAGCCTTACACCGCTCATGTTTCAAGTATCTGGAACCTATTCCGCCATTGTCATTTTGGCTGCTGGAGGATTTTTCCTCTATCAGGCTTGGACATTGTACAAAAAACGCGATGTTCCTTCGGCTCGAAAACTCATGTTTGGCTCATTTTTATATTTACCCGTGGTACAATTAGCCATGATGACTGGTTACTAAAATGGAAACAAGCTTAATCAACGAACAACGCCTGCGGCAAGAGAAAGCCATCCGAAACATGATGGTTCTCGGCTTGTTCACGATCACCATGCTCTTTGCTGGCCTTACGAGTGCCTACGTGGTACGCCGCAATGGTGGCGATTGGTTCATGATCAATTTGCCTCCGATGTTTTTGGTGAGCACCATCGTGATTTTGACGAGCAGTATTGCCCTCTTTTTTTCGCAATGGGCCTTCAAAAACGACAAACTCTCGATGGGTTCTGGCTTGCTTGCCCTCACCACGCTGCTCGGAATTGGTTTTGCCGGTACCCAGTTTATGGGTTATCAGGAATTGATGGCTGGAGGCGTTTTCCTCGTTCCGGCTCCCGGTCAAACCGGAATGACTTCAGGATCCTTCATTTATTTGCTCACACTCGTGCATTTGGCCCACCTTGCATTTGGTGTTTTGTCGCTGATTTATACTTTTGTAATGTCTTTACGAAAACGATACAACGCTTCAAACACACACGGGATAAGGGTATGCTCCATTTACTGGCACTTTCTTGGCGGTTTATGGATATATTTATTCTTATTCTTGACGATTTTTAAGTAAACTTGCGACCGCAAATCAATCTCAAACCTGAATAAACTAAAGCTATGGCTGGAGCTGCAGCAGAATTAGAAAAATACGAAAGCTGGGATGGCGGCATGTCGCCTCTCCGCACGAGCTATGGAAAACTCTTCATGTGGTTTTTCCTCGTCTCCGACGCACTCACTTTCTCCGGATTTTTGAGCGCTTACGGTTTCTACCGTCATAAATATTATGGCGAATGGCCAAACCCATCTGATGTGTTCCATCACTTTCCGTTTCTTCACGGAAAACACCTCCCACTCATGTATGTGGGTCTGATGACCTTCATCCTCATCATGAGTTCTGTAACCATGGTACTTGCCGTAGAAGCCGGACACCGCAACAAACAACGCCCTGTTGTGGGTTGGATGTTTGCAACCGTCATTGGTGGTTTCATGTTCGTTGGCTCACAGGCTTGGGAATGGTACAATTTTATCAAAGGCTCCGATCAAGGCTCCGTTTTGTATAAAAATGAAATGTATCAGTATCGGGTCGATCATCTCACCCATGAACCCGTCATGACTGAACTCGTGTACAAAGGAAAAGATTTAACCGCTGCCGAATCAGCACCAATCATTGCTGCCGGAGAATCTTTCCACGGTGCAAACCTTGTACACAATGAGTACGGACATACCCTCTTTGCCGATTTCTTCTTCTTCATCACTGGATTCCACGGATTCCACGTATTCTCAGGAGTAGTCATCAATATTGTCATCTTCATCATGGCCCTCAATGGTGTTTTGCACCGCCGTGGCCACTATGAAATGGTAGAGAAGGTTGGTTTGTACTGGCACTTTGTAGATTTGGTTTGGGTATTCGTATTCACCTTCTTCTACCTCCTCTAATTCTTTTTAAATAAAAATATTCACACAAAATAATATAGGCTATGTCTGAATTTCACGACGACTATCCAAGCTACGAAACGCTCGCTCACCACAGCGAAGAAGATGGAAAGAAAATCCGCAAAACACTTTGGCTCGTGTTTTGGTTCTTGCTCGCAGTAACCATCATCGAAGTTATTGTGGGTTTGAAAGCCGAATCTTGGGGACTTTCAAAAATGTTCCTGATGATTTTCTTTATCGGCTTCACCATTATCAAAGCGGCCGGTATTGTGTATGTGTTCATGCACTTGAAAGATGAAACACGTACCAAACGCATGATGTTGCTCTATCCATTCACCGGATTTATTATTTATCTGGTATTGATGATGACCATGGGAGAAGGCAATTACAGTGCAAAACACCGCCTCGATATTCCAACACACCATGAACAAGCTGTTCAGAATGGCGATAAAATCGGGCCAATGCATTCAGGCGATCACGCACCTGCCAACAACGAACAAAAAGGCGAACACCACTAAACAATGAAAAAAGCACTGGTTCTTCTTACGATCCTGTTGCTGCCGTCATTGATATATTTGTTCTTTGCATTCGGCACACCACGCGTCAAACGAGCACCCTTCTTTGGCCCGCGCGAAGCCGTTACAACAACCGATTCTCTCGGTAATTCAAAAACAGATACTTCATATTATACAATTCCGGCCTTTCGTTTGCAAACAACGGAAGGCCGAAATTTTGACAGCCAGCGCCTCAACGGAAAACTCTATGTCGCTTGTTTCGCAAACGTCGATACCATCCGTAGAAAGTTTATCGAATTTGCACGCGACTATAAAATCAATCACGGAAGCTACGCCTTGGCACGCTTTGTATTCTTCCACCCAACAGATTCTGTTGATGCCAATACAATTGATATTGGCAAAGAGTTAGGAATTGGTGCAGATACAGCTTATATGGTCTATGCTTCGCAACAGGTCATTGATTCCTTGCGCGATAATTTCTATTTCGTAAAAACACCAAGTTTAAAAAACGATCCTTGGTTTTCTAAAGCCGATTTTGTGCTAGTCGATCGCCAAAGCCGTATTCGCGGGTATTACGATCCACGACTCGTGATCCGTTTGAAAGAAATGAAAGAAGATATGGGCCACATTACATTCCGCGACGAAGGTGCAGAGATGGTGAAAGGGATGGAAGTAGAACAAAAAAGGAAAAAGTAAGCATGAATACTAAATTGTTTCTTTTCTTGTGTGCACTTGTTGCATGTATTGCTTCTTGTTCAAACAATGCAGCAGAGCAAGGTGGTATTATCATAGACTCAGTTGTACACAACGGACAAGCAAGCGCATACGGAAAACTCATGCGCTACTTCCCACTCGATTCGGTTGGGCCGAATGGTGAAAAATTGTACAAAACCATTCCGCACGTTATGCTTATCAATCAAAACGGCGATTCGTTTGCAACCGATGTGCGTGGAAAAATTATACTCGTCGATTTTTTCTTTGCAACCTGCACCGGAACGTGTCCGCGCATGAATAAACAGATGACGCGTATTCAAGATGCATTTAAAAACGATACCAACATCATACTTGTTTCTTATACCGTCGATCCAGAGGAAGATTCTGTCCCTGTCTTAAAAGCATACGCCAATCAATACAAAGCCATTCCCAATAAATGGTTTTTTCTTACGGGAAATAAAAAAAGCATTTACGATCTTGCTCGTTACAATTACTACCTCGATGTAGAACCTGGCAATGGCGATAGCGAGGATTTTATCCACAGCGATCAAATTACCATTTGCGACAAACAAGGAATCATTCGCGGATATTACCTCGGAACCGATTCGCTTGTGGTGGATAGCCTGATAAATGATGTGAAAATTCTGCGACAAGAAAAATAATAAGCACGATTATGAATGATAAAAATATCTTCCGTTGGATTCTCGCCCTTTCGGGTGTTGTATTTGTTTTGATTGCGGTTTTAGAAAGTAAATTAATTGCACCTGTTGCCGAGGCCAATATCCCCGCTTTTGCTTATAAATTACCCGCACTCAATGCCGTGCTGAATGGATCTTGTTTTGTCTTGCTGTGGGTATCACTTTATTTTATCAAGCAGAAAAACATTGCCATACACAAACGCATTAATCTTATTGTGTTTGGTTTGTCGGCGCTGTTCATTGTATCGTATGTGTTGTTTCATTATTTCGTTCCAGAAACGTTGTATCCCAAGGGAGCGCCAGCACGTGGTTTCTACCTCATTTTGTTGTTGAGTCATATTTTACTTTCGGCCATTGTTTTGCCCATGGTGTTGCTTTCTTTTTACCACGGTTTGAAAAATAATGTCGAAAAGCACCGTAAATTAGTTCGCTTCACGTTCCCCATCTGGTTGTATGTAACACTTACAGGCGTTGTAGTTTATTTTATGATTTCGCCGTATTATAATTTTCCTGCGTAAGTTTTTTCTTACCACTTTCTAAACTAGTAACGCGAAGACGGGATAATTTCATGGGTTTTCATTTGCTTGTTCTTATGAAAAGATTATATTTGAAAGGCAGTCATTAATTTGTCTTCAAATAAACACAACCCATGAAAAAACATTTACCCTCACTAGTTTCGCTTTTTACAACGAGCCTTCTTGTAGCGCAAACAACCACAACATTTAATCCGAACGGAACGGGCAAAACGGGAACCGTTCAACAATATGTCGTTCCGGCCTGTGTCTCTCAAGTAACAATTAACGCTTATGGCGCACAAGGTGGCAATACCAATGGTGGCTTAGGCGCGCAAATCATTGGAACATTTCCAGTAACATTTGGCGATACGCTTTATATTGCTGTTGGCCAACAAGGAACGGTAAATAACTGTGGTGGCACAAACGCCTCGTCTGGTGGCGGTGGCGGTTCGTTTGTTTGGAAAAGTAATGGTCCATCGCGTACCCTGCTTGTTGCTGCTGGCGGCGGTGGTGGAGGCAACACCAATTGGAGTGGTGGTTGTATTGTTGGTATCAATGCTGTAACAGTAACCAGTGGAACACAAGGAAA
>JAAFIA010000047.1 GCA_013298545.1 Bacteroidota bacterium
CAAGTTCCAGATTTCAAGTTCCAATGTGTTGCGATTTATGGACATATTACGGTCTAGATTTCAAGTTCCAGATTTCAAGTTCCAATGTGTTGCGATTTATGGACATATTACGGTCTAGTTTTCAAGTTCCAGATTTCAAGTTCCAATGTGTTGCGATTTATGGACATATTACGGTCTAGATTTCAAGTTCCAATTTTCAAGTTCCAATGTGTTGCGATTTATGGATATAGGCACATCTAATACTGGGGCAGTAAAAAAAACTCTCGCATCAATTCGATACGAGAGTCTTTTTATGCTATTGATCTTAAATCCTATGTTGGAACTTAAACAGTAATCGCAAAATCTAAGTTCTGAAACTTGAACCCAAAACCTTGGACCTTGAGCGATTCGGAACTTCAACCTTGAACCTTAGACTCTGGAACTTGGACCTTGGAATCTGGACCTTGGACTTTGGAACTTGGAATCTGGAACTTGGAACTTGGAACTTGGAACTTGGAACTTGGAATCTGGAACTTGGAACTTGGAATCTGGAACTTGAAAATATTATTTCAGTCCGCCTGTTTCTTTAGCCTTGCGGTTGTAATCTGATTGCATTTTGAGCCACCATCCGAAGCAGAGGAAGCCCACTACAATTAGAATTTTATTGGGAGTAAGATGATCGTAAGTCCATTCGAGACCTTCAAATAGGGTGTGGAAACCACGACCAACGCTATACCAGAAACCTTCTTGATTCATAATGAGGTGTTTTTTTTAACAGGGCAAATATAGCCATTCAGGAGAAATACAATACTGTAACTTTGTAAAAAAATTACGCCTGTGTTTATTGGCCCTGCTCGTCAGCACCAACCGTATTCCATCATCATCATCATCCTGCTTGGGATTGGCCTTTGGCTGCCCGGGTTCTGGCTCAAGGCCGATGTGTTGGCGCAGGTGCACATGCCTTTGTATGCGCCGATTCATGCATTTGGACTGAGTTTTCCGGTATTGAGTCGGATTTTAGCGTTTTTATTGGTGTTGGTGGAGGCGTTTCTGATTTACAGACTGATTGCGCAGCATCAGATGTTGACCAAAAAATCGTGGCTTCCGGCCTTGCTTTTTGTAGTGTTGACGGCTTGTACGCCATACCAGTTGCGGTTGAATGCACCGCTGTTGGCTAACCTTTTCTTATTGGGTGCGGTACACCTCGTAAATCATTCGTACCGTATGGACAAGGCGTTTGGTTTAGTTTTCAATGCGGGCTTGCTCATTGGCATCGGCGCATTGATTCATTTCCCGCTCTTGATTTTTGTGTTTTTTATGTTGGCGGCCATCATCATTTTGCGTCCGTTTGTTTGGCGCGAATGGGTGATTTTGTTTTTAGGAGCGGCTGTTCCGTTTGTCTATTCGGGCGTGTATTTTTTCTGGAACGATTCGCTGCACGGCATTAGTCAGCAATTTATTATCCAACCCATTCTGAACCGCGATTTCTTTTTAAAACTTCCGTTTCATTTTTATCCGCTGACGTTTGTGTTGGCCGTTGTGTTGCTTGCGGCGGCAGGGCGGTTCATTGCGGGTGCTGGAACAACAACGTTAAAAACCAAAAAAGGTGTTTCGGTCATGCTGTGGCTCTTGTTGTTTGCGATTTTGGCCGTTTTATTGGCGCAAGATTATGACATCACCGGATTTATTTATGCTGCCGTTCCAATTTCGATGTTTGTGTCCAATTATTTTTTGTTGGCGCGACGGTTGTGGCTGGCCGAAGTCTTGTTTCTGATGTTGTTGGGCGGGATTGTGTGTGGGTATTTATTGACGTGAGGTGAAAAAGTAGCTATGAAAAAAAAATTTCTACTCGCAAGTTGTTTTGTCTTTTCTTTTTTGCAAACGATGGCGCAAGGAGACTCAACATTAAACATCACAGGATCATACATCACCGTGGGAGCTTCTGCTAAGGATTTTAAATCGGGCAACAAAGAAATGGCTCAACTTGGGTTCAGGCCGATACCTTGGGCCGGATTTTCATTTGGTTTTGAAGCTAAAGCCCACACAAAGAAAAATATAGTATTGACATTCGGACCTTCATTTTCTATTTATGGTATCGAGCTAAAGGATTACAGTTCTTTTTGCGAGTCGTTTGACATCGTGTTTGGAGCAGGACCATACTTCCCAATTCTAAAAAGTGCGAAGAAGTATAAAGGAGGCTTATTGCTTCAGCCATTATTTTTATTGTCGAATAGCCGTTTTATATTCACCAAACCATCTGGTATTTATTCACCAAATTATACCTCATACCTTAAGGTGAAGGAAGAAAGCAAATACGTTCCAGTTCTAGGTTTCGATTTTCAATTTTATTGGTCGCAGAAAGTAAAAAATTCCATTTGCCAAGGCATTGGGTTCTCAATATATTATCAACTAAAAGATACGCGTTGGAGCATGCCCGCTTTTCAAAAGTATAATACGCGGGTTTATTTTCAAGTCAATTATAAATTCAAGATCGCCTGACGCTAAAAAAAATAGTCTATGCGCAGGTATTTAATCTTACACGTTAAATTCGTTTTCTAGTGGAATGAGCCGTTAGTTTTTAGCCTCGTCAAAGCGGCTTCTATAGTGAGTGTAGTACCTGAGGCGGACTGTTCCAAGCTGATTTCAATTTTCTGCAATAAAACGAGCCGATCAATAACATCTTCGATCGAAAAAGTATCCGGTAATTCCTGAATACTTGTTAGTACTTGTTGTTTTTTGAGCATAACGATGCTTTTTTCAAAGAAAATTAATAAAGGAAAGCGTGCATGAAGCGAAAAGCAAGAAATTTCATCCGCTCAATTTCCTATCTTTGCAACTCAATTAAAAAAGCAGATTCTCCATGAAATTTGGTGTTGTAATTTTCCCTGGTTCTAACTGCGATCAAGATATGATCTATGTGTTGGGAACAATCATGAAACAAGAAGTGGTTACCCTTTGGCACAAAGACCGCGACTTAAAAGGTTGCGATTTCATTGTGCTTCCAGGAGGATTTTCGTACGGCGATTATTTGCGCTCAGGTGCGATTGCTCGTTTTTCGCCCATCATGGAAGAGGTCATCGCTTTTGCCAACAAAGGTGGTTATGTGTTTGGGGTCTGCAACGGCTTTCAAATTCTCTGCGAAGCAGGTTTGGTACCAGGTGCCTTGCTGCATAATAACGAACGTAAGTTTATTTGCAAAAACGTACACATCAAAGCACAAACAAGTGCTACGCTTTTGACACAAAGTGTCCCACAAGATCGCGCCCTGAAAATTCCAATTGCACATGGCGAAGGCCGTTACTTTGCTGATGCCGAAACGCTCAAGGCGATGAACGCAAACGGACAAATTTTATTCCGCTACTGCGACGAAAACGGAAACATCACCGACGCATCAAATCCAAATGGCGCAACCGAAAATATCGCGGGTGTGTGCAATGCAGGCAAAAACGTATTTGGTATGATGCCGCATCCAGAGCGCGCTGCCGATGTAGAACTGAATAATTTAGACGGTAAATTGCTCTTCGAATCGATCTTGAGCTTAGTAAACGCCTAAAAATACGCCTATTTTTATCAAGCGACTTCTGTTTTAGGGGTCGCTTTTTTTATGCCTTTTGTTAAGGTTAATCGGTTGATAACTATCAGTTTAAATTTATACCAATCAATTTTAGAGCAAGTTAAATTTCAACTATTTTGATGTGGTTCAAATGCGCTTGGATTCTATTTTCGTGGGGTACTAAAACTCCTACTTATGAAAACGAAATTTTATTTTTTGCTGTTTGGCTTGTTACTGAGCTTTGTCAGCAGTGCCCAAACAGCAACAAAAAACGATTCAACAAAATTGCCTCAACAAGTTATTTTGAATCAGAAAATAGACTCTTTAGGGAAAGTTATTGATGCTAAAGAAGCAACCATGAAAAAAGAAGTGGAGGAGAAAGAGGCAAAAGATAAGGCACAAGATGAGCGTATTGAAGAATTATCGAAAAGCGAGGAGATGAGAAAAGAAGCTGGAAGTGTTAAATTGAAAAATAGAAAGATTGGTATTTATGAAACATACAAAGAAAAGGAGGCAAGCGGGTGGAAATCACGCATCGACTCGACCGAAATTGTTAGTGTTTCTTTAGAATTTCAAACTGGGCGTTTACAACACATCAAGGTTAGTGTCAAGGACGATAAGTTGGGGGCAATCTATTATTACCTCGATAGTCCTTTGATGATTATTACGAGCAATAATCAAGAAAAGCTAAGAGAAACCCATTTGCTTGCATCAAACGATAAAAGCAAATTCATTTTTGTGCGCGATATCTTAGTGTTTAATCCTGAAAACCCCAAGCGTTTTATCGTCAACGACTGTAAAGTGGTTTTGAGTTTTGCAGCTGAAGAAAGCGAAAAAAAACTTTTTGGAGAAAAAGAATTTCCTGTAACGGGCAAAATATATACAGACGTTGAAGGATATTCCGAAAACAAACCGAATGGAGTTGCCCAGACCGAATTAAGTATTCCATTGCATTTTATCCGCAGAGGATGTGTTGGAGAGAATATGAGCGCATATATGTTTTATAACATTGTTCCAGAATTTACATGGAGCAAGCCCGATAAGAAACTACGTTACTTACCAGTTGGCAAAGCAAATTTGGCAAATGGCCCGCGCGATTATGTGAGTACATTTGGGTTATGGCAATACGCTGAATTTAATTTTGGAGGGAAAGTAAACTTACTCATGTTAGAATTTCACAACATGGATAGTCGCTTTTATATCGATTATCAAGGGTATATATTACGAACAGGAATCACACGTGAGTTTATTTATACTACTGCAAAACCAGATAGCGTTCGGAGCAATGTATATTCTATATGTCATGGAGCATCTTTTGGGCTTGTATTTAATCAACATGGTCGATTTCGCGGAGAATTTCGGTACAAGCTTTTTTGGCTTAACATGAAATCTTTTTCATTGTGGCAAAGCGAAGGACAGTATTATAACAATGTCGAAAAATTAGTGTTAGGCCAAACATACATACAGCCAACCCGAGGAAAGATGTTTAGAAACGCGATCCATGTACCTGAAGTTATATTAAGTTACAGGCCAAATGAAGACGAGGACAGAAGGCTGTATTGCCGTGTTGCTTTATACAATAATTTTAACAAACGATACAATTTCTTTCAACTGCAATTCGGAGTAACTGCAAACCTGCGAAGTATGTTTGGAGAAAAGAAACAAAGTCAAGTAACTCAGTAAAATAGTCGATCAATCAACCAATCCCATCCATCCGCCTCAGGCGGATGGATTTTTTTATTCCCCCAAATGCTTCCTCAACCAAACCTCCGCATCTTCCATCGCCGAAAATAAACGTGTGGGGTAGTGTGGTTTATTGATGCGCAAATAAAAATTGACCAACATACGCACCGGAAGCAAACTAGAAACTACCGCCGCCGCGCGCAAATTCGGTGGATAATCCGCCCGCGAAAAATAATTCCGCCCTTCTTCTTTTACCTGAAAATGCACCCGCGCATCAAGCAAAATCGTAACCGGCTTTCCTTCGCTCACCTCAATCAAGACCGTTGTTATCTCGTCCGCTTCAGCCCAGCCCAACTCCACATCCTCGCGCAAAGCAAAGTATAAAATACCGTTTTCGTAACGATACTGCCCAAGCGTATGTGTGCGTTGTTCCATCTATTTTACATAGTAACGAAAAAAAGAAGAATAAAAAAACACGCGTTTTGTTTGGTAAATTTTAAACGAAGTGAAAAATAATCCCCCCCCCATTTTTTTGCATTCATGATTCCGGAGCAGCGATCCCGATGCTTCGGAATGGAATCTGGAACTTGGAAGCTGACTTTTAACATTACTTCTCGTAAAAATGCATCTCGCGCAAATACGTCCATGCTGCTTCTGGCACAAAATGCCGCAAATCTTTTTTGTTTTTAATCCCCTCACGAATAAATGTCGAAGAAATTTCCATCAGCGGCGCATCCACCCACTTCACGCGCGCATGTGTACGCAAATCGCCTCCCGCATAGCCCGGGCGCGGGTACACATACAAATCATGATGGCCTAAAATGTACTCGTAGTTTTTCCACTTGTGCAACGACTCAATATTGTCTGATCCTAGAATCAACGAAAATTCTTGTTCAGGATATTTTTCTGCCAAGTGCGCCAAGGTATTTACCGTATAGGACGGCTGCGGCAAATTAAATTCAATATCACTCGCACGCATGCGCGAATTGTCGCCAATGGCCAACCGCACCATTTCCAACCGCTGCCGATCTGCCAACAAACTTTTTTTTTCTTTCAGCGGATTGTGTGGCGAAACAATAAACCAGATTTTTTGCAAATCGGTAAACTCCAGCATGTAATTCGCCAAAGCCAAATGCCCAATATGCACCGGATTGAATGACCCGAAAAACAAACCCGTCTTCACGCTTCCGATTTCAAATTGAGAAATGAATTGGCTAACGTTTCTGCCTCAGTCAATGCTTTTTCCAACACATCATTCACCAAGATATAATCAAACTCTGACGACAACGACATTTCCTGCCCCGCTTTGGCCAAGCGCATTTTAATTTTTTCTTCGGTCTCGGTTGCGCGCGAGCGAAGCCGTTTTTCTAATGCTTCAAAAGAAGGCGGCTGCACAAAAATTGCTAAGGCCGTCTCGCCAAATTGCTTTTTTAAATTGATGCCACCTTTTACATCCACATCAAAAATAACGTGCTGACCTTTTCGCCAAATACGTTCTACTTCTGAGCGCAAGGTACCATACATCTGATCGGGATAAACTTCTTCCCATTCGATAAATTCGTTGTTTGCAATGCGTTTCCGAAACTCATCAGCCGAGAAAAAATAGTAATCGGCACCATGTTGTTCATCACCACGCGGCGGACGACTGGTGGCGGAAACAGAAAACGAAAGTTGTGGAATTGTATTCAGCAAATGATGCACAATCGTAGTTTTTCCGGCTCCAGACGGAGCAGAAAAAATGATCAGTTTTCCGGTAGCCGCAGTCATAATAATTACAATACGTTGAGCAATTGTTCTTTTATTTTTTCCAACTCATCTTTCATCTGGACTACAAATTTTTGAATACCCGCATCATTCGCTTTTGATCCAATGGTATTGATTTCGCGACCGATTTCCTGTGCAATGAATCCAAGTTTACGGCCGCTCGATGATTCATTCATCGTTTGCAAAAAATACTCGCAATGCGTTTGTAGCCGCAGTTTTTCTTCGGTAATATCTAATTTTTCGAGGTAATAAATTATTTCCTGCTCAAACCGATTGCGATCAACATTTTCGCCGCCAACAGCTTCGGTTAAATTTTTTACCAAACGCTCACGAGCAGCTGTGGCCCGTTGTGGATCGAGTGTTGCGATTTCAGCAAGTTTTGCCAAAATCATTCCAATGCGCTGCTCAAATTCTTTCGCCAATACTTTTCCCTCATCATCGCGAAACGCATTGAATGCTGCAATTGCTTTCAGAATATGCGCATGAATTTGTTTCCATTCCGCTTCATCCAATTCTTGACGCTCTTGGCGCGTTACTTCCGGCATGCGGATAATGGTGGAGAGAAAATCGCTTGTGTTGGTTTCGCCCAATTCGCCAGCCAGTTTTTTCAATTCGTTGTAATAACTCAACGCCAACGGACGATTGATGGCAACAAGACCATTTTCGCCCGTAAATTCGAGGTAAATTGAAAAGTCAATTTTACCCCGTTCGGCACTCCGCGAAAGCTCGGTACGAATTTCAGCCTCCTTCTCCCGAAAGAGCGATGGTGTGCGCAGATTCAGATCGAGTTGACGGCTATTTAGCGAACGTACTTCAATCGTAATTTTCTTTTGTGGCAATTCACAAACAGACTTGCCAAAACCAGTCATTGATTTCATTCCGCCAAAAGTACGAAAAGCAAGCATCCAAACAGCTACACATCAAATGAATCAAATTTGTGTGCGCGGTGTTCTACTCGCCAACCAAACACCCAAGAAAATAAGTCCAGCCGAAACGGGTTTTTCCCATGTCAACGTATCTTTTCCTAAATACAAAGCAATGGCTGCTGCCATCACCGGTTGCAAATAAATATAAGCACTCACTACCGCCGGACTCAATGCCGCCAAGGCATACGTGTTGAGCAAGTAGGCAATAAACGTAATGCCAAAAACAATAAATAAAACATCAAACCAAAGGCGTGTTGTAAATGTTCCCCACACTACATCCTGCAATTGCCAGATGCCAATGGGTAAAACCAAAATCCACCCAAAAAGAAAAACCCATTTCAAAACAGTAATTGTATGGTATTTTTTCATCAGCGGCTTAACCAAAACCAGATACGTTCCCCACGAAAGTGCATTGATGAAAATGAATAAATCACCGAGCGGATTGTCAGCATTTCCACCCGCCTCTTGATGTCTTGTCAAGACCAGCAATGCCGCACCCCCCAACCCCAAAACGATTCCTGAAAACCGCAACAACGTAATGCGCTCTTTGATCAATAAACTACCAATAACCAAAACCAAAAGTGGCGAAGTAACCATAATGATTGCCCCGCTTATGGGTGCAGTCAAACTCATGCCACTCATAAACATACATTGATTGAGTGCTACTCCAAAAACAGCAAGCAGAAATAAACGCGGCAAATCGGAACGATCTACTTTTTCGCGAATGAATAAACGACCCGTGAGCCAAAACAACGGCATTGCGCCCGAAACACGCAACAACACAAATCCAAGCGGGCCAATATGTACAGGAGAAACTTCTTTGATGAGCGAAAAACTCAGCGCATAAATACACATGGCGGCAAGTAAAGCCAAATGAGCGGCGAGTGTTTTATTCACAGCCACAAAAGTACATATTCAAATCTGAGCACAAACAAGAAAAGAAACGATGATTAGTGTTTCACCAATTTTACACGCACAGCTCCTGCAACCAAGTAATAAATACCCGCTGGCTGTTCCAATTCAAAAACATTCGTTCCGCTTACAAGATTAATTCGCTGCACAACACGGCCCAACTGGTCGTATAGCAATGCCGTTGTTGCTTCGTTTTTCCAATCCAATGAAACGGAACCCGCTGTTGGATTGGGCCAAACTTGAATTGGCAACGCAGTAGTTGTTTCTGTATTCACCGTAAGGGTTATGCTCGAATACAAACCATTCCCAAACGTTGTTACCCAAATTTCGGTTGGATTATACGGATTAAAAAACACCCGTTCTGGCTGCCGAAACGGAAACAACGAATCTTGTGTAAATACAGGAACCGATGCGTTGATGTTGTTACATACCCACAACCCATCTTGTTCCGATGTCATGAAAACCCGTCCGCTAAAAACTGGATCAAATGCACACGAAGTTACCCGATCAACATTGTTGATGCGTGTCCACGATGCGCCGCGATTGGTTGTTTTGTACAAACCACCTAAACCGTTAGGTGGCCCGCCCCAGCCACTAAACACACCCGCATACCACGTATTTTGATTCGCATCGGTTGGATCAATCACCACATCTTTTGTCCAGTAGTACATGCCCGGATCAGAAACATCGGTCCAAGAATTTCCAACCGGATCGTAAATGAAAACACCAGAGCTTGCCGTAAATGTTCCTGCACCATTTCTGCGTCCAGAATACGAACACACTACCGATCCATCGTTCAATACTTCAATCGAAGCCGGATGTTTTTCGGTACGCGGCGGATTGGGTAAAAGTGTCCAGGTTGATGCCGCTAGATTTTGTAAATCATCGCACCGATAGATTCCACCAACACCATTTCCATTGTTGTAATGAATGACCGAGGCATACGCACGATTTGGATTTGAAGGATCAATCGTAATCCAAAAAACAGGATGATTGAAAATATGCAAATTGCTCCACGTTGCACCATGATCTGTGGAGTAAATAATTTTTCCAGCCGGATCATTTGCATCTAAAATATTGTCTTGAAGCCTTGTGCTTTGGTACATATCGTGAATGCCCGAAGTTGCGGCATACAACGTTCCATTTGATGGATGCTTCGCCATGCGGTACATCGAATTGGCGGTGTGTCCCGTATAATCAAATGACCAAGAACCACCTTGATCTTCGCTACGAATACCGCGTATGTCTGAAAATGCGGCAAAGAGATGAATCGCGTCTGACCACACGACCTGCCAGCATGTGGTGTTTTCCAAACCCACGGAGTGGTATGCTTGAAATGGTGGCGTATTGGCACCCGCAGGATGATCGTCTAACACATTCACATACGCTTGTTGCCACGTATTACCACCATCATTCGATTTGTGGACAAAACCAAAATCACTAAACACGATTACATTTGGATTTGTTGCAGAAACGGAAACACCAAAAACACATTCGCCATAGCCCCAACCGCGATCGCCTCCTTGGCCGCTCCATCCGGTAATGATGTTGCTATTGGAATTGGTATTGAACGCATGCGACCAAAGCGCGCCGCCCGATGTAGTCTTTAAAATTTCAGGGTAGCTAGACGAATTACTCCCTGCTAAATAGGCGGTGTAAATATCGTTTTCGGCCATCACCACATACATCGGAAAATCTGTTCCAGGCGTAATGCCCGTCATTTGCGAAACCCAATTGCCAGAACCATAATCGCAGGAGTAAACGCCCCGCATAAATCCCCAATAATCAGAACCCACAAGCCCAACATAAACATCATTTACATCGGCTGTTAAACAAATAAATCGGGTTGTATTTCCTGTTTTGGCTGCCGCAAACGAAAAAATGCGTTCGTTGCTTGGAATGCCTGAAAGGCTTGCGGTGTTCCACGTTGCCCCAGCATCGGTCGAAATTAAAACACCATCGTTTGTGCCAATGTAAATATTGGAACCGTCGAAAAACACACCACCAACGATGTTTCCCGCGCCGCTGTTTGCTGCTGTGTGAATTGAGGTGAACGAAGTTCCACCATTCGACGAAAAGAAAATTTCGCCATAGTATGAAATCAGCACACGCGAAGGATTATTCCAATCGGCATGAATAGAAAATGTTTCTTCGCTATTATCTGGATTGCCTGTCAATGCCGACCACGTTGTTCCGCCATCGGTACTTTTTACAGGAATCGCCATGTCGTTGTCGTAATTGATGCAATACAACAAGCTTGGAGTCGATGTCCAACATACTTTTGAATTGTGGCCGCCTTGCAACTGCCGATAATCGACCTGTGCATAAAATTGCCCGAAGGTGTTGGTGAAAAACAATTCGCTCATGTCGCACGACACGAAGTATTCATTAGCGTTTTGCGGATTGATGCTTGGAGAAAACAAGGCACCACCACCGCCAATGCCTCTTGATGACCAAGAGAGGATTTGTGCAGTTAAAAAAGAGGGACTTAGAAAAACGAGGAGAAGTACAAGTTTTTTCATGGCGGCAAGTATTAGACTAGTAAATGTAGAACATACTAACCACAATTACTAATATAAAAAGTCTTGCGAGTCCGTTATACTTTGCGTGTGCTTTCGCGAATATGGGCTTCTTCTTCGGGATCGCAATTCACAATCGGGGTTGACCAAACGCCGGGCATCTGTGCCGTATAATGCGAACGAATCAATTGATTGATCTGACTAAACAACAACGATTTTGTTTTTGCCATGATTTTTACTTTCGGATCATCGACCAATTCGCCTAGTTCATTTAATTGTTTTAAAACAACCCGTTCAAAGTGAACATCGACGGCTAAATTTTCAGACAGCAAAATTTTTGCAATATGAATCGCTTGCATTTCGCTTGTGGTAAGAATGTGGAGCTGAATCATAAATCAAAAAATTTAAAGTGAAGCGGCTGCCGCAGCAATGGTAGCTTTGGCATTGCCAATAAAAATTTGTTTACCCGAAATAATCACTGGGCGTTTCAAAAACGTGTATTCTTCTAAAATGTATTTGCGGTAATCTTTTTCGGTAAGCGTCATGGTATTCAGGCCAAGCGAACGATACTTCATGGCAATGCGACTAAACAAGGCTTCATGACTTCCGGCAAGTTTCACCATCTCGTCGAGTTGCGCTGCAGTAATTTTTTCTTCTTTGATGTTTTGAAATTCAAACCCTTTCTTTTTCAGATCGAGTGTGGCGATGATGCGTTGGCAGGTATCGCAATTGCCGAGATGATAGACTTTTTTCATGATGCGCTTGTTTGATGTAAAAGTACGGATGTATTTTTGAAACAAGTAAATCGATGGAATTGTTTGGATGGGAAGAAATTTGATGGAATAAGTAAGGAATAGTATTCGTAATTTTATTGCCACAGATTAGATATGCGAGCTCTTGTCATTGCTTTTATTGTCCTTTTAATTTCTTGTCAAGAAGAACCTGTTGTTTATTCGCGAGAACAATTGAAGGGACGATGGTTTAAAGTTTCTGGAACTGATACAAGTATAATGTTTCGTAACACATGGCGACTTACACTCTGGGATCGACCATTCAATTCCACGCTATTTTCTTATCAAGTAATTGACAATACACTTTATTATAAGCGCGACGATCCTTGGTGTCATAACTTCAATAAAAAAGAGGGATGTGACCAATCTGATTTTTATGCCAAAATAGCTTCACTTGAACGAGATACCTTGATATTTAGTAATGGGGATCGATACCAACGTGTACAATTGAAAGGCGATACGAGCGAGAAACTAAAGGCGATAAAATATCACGTAGAATGTGGTGGAATGCCTTCGGGAAAGTGTAGAGATATTACATTCTATTTAAATGAAAATTATGCGGGCGTTTTTGCAACGCATCCGTATTTCTTCGGTGTTTTAACAATGGATAAATCCTTTTGGGGGAATATTGAAAACTATGCACAACTCCACGAAGACACATGCGTTTCTAATGACGAAACCATACATGATGTTGGTTCGATTCTCATTTATGCAGAAACGAATAAACGTACATGGCGATATTCATATCAAACGGATATGTGTCAGGGAGATTTTCTTTTGATCAGCTCAATAGAAGATAATTGCTTGAATGGGCGATTTTCAGAAGTCCCCATGGACTCTTTTTACACCATCTTTCCAGAAACTAAGGGGAATCTTTTAAATCCTTTCTTCCCAAAAAAATAACGACTTTTGCAGACCAAATTGATTCAACGCATGTCTGAAAACACCACATACGGTTTTGGCACAAACGCCATCCACGCCGGCCAACAGCCTGATCCTACTACCGGAGCCATCATGACTCCTATTTATCAAACTTCTACTTATGTGCAAGAATCGCCTGGCAAACATAAAGGCTATGCGTATGCACGTGGTAAAAACCCAACGCGCACCGCCCTCGAAGGCTGCCTCGCTGCCCTCGAAAATGCAAAATATGCCCTCGCCTTTGCGAGTGGTATGGGTGCTGCCGACAGTGTCATGAAATTGTTGCGTCCTGGCGATGAAGTGATTTGTACCGACGATTTGTATGGCGGTTCGTACCGCATGTTTGAGCGTGTCTTCGCACATTTTGGTATCAAGTACCATTATGTCAGCATGCAACATGCCGACGATATTCGTCAATACATCAATGCCAACACCAAAATGCTTTGGGTGGAAACACCAACCAATCCAACCATGAAGGTGATTGATATTGCAGCGTGTGCCACCATTGCGAAAGAGAAAAATTTGATTCTCGTTGTTGACAATACATTTGCCTCGCCATACTTACAAAACCCACTTAAATTGGGCGCTGATATTGTCATGCATTCGGCCACAAAATACCTTGGCGGTCACAGCGATGTCATCATGGGTGCGCTCATGATGAATGATGATAAATTGTACGAACAACTTGCGTTTTTACTCAACAGTTGTGGCGCAAATCCTGGACCAATGGATTCGTTTCTTGTATTGCGCGGCATCAAAACCTTGCATGTACGCATGGAGCGCCATTGCTTCAACGGCCGTAAAATCGCGGAGTTTTTAAAAACACATCCGAAAGTAGATCAGGTTTACTGGCCCGGATTTCCAGAGCATCCCAACCACGATGTAGCGAAAAAACAAATGCGCGATTTTGGTGGCATGATTTCATTTACACTCAAAGGCGATAACTTGGAGGAAGCATTTCAAGTGGCTTCTTCGGTAAAAGTTTTTTCGCTTGCAGAATCGTTGGGTGGTGTAGAATCGTTGCTTGGTCATCCGGCATCGATGACGCATGCTTCGATTCCTAAGCCGGAACGTGAGCGCGCTGGTATTACGGATTCGTTGTTGCGATTGAGTGTTGGCATCGAAGACATCGACGATTTATTGGCCGATTTGAAACAGGCGTTGGCGTAAATTCTCAACCTGTTTTTGATTTGAACGAAAAATAAACAAATACAGAAGAATCAAAAATGGGTTTGCGTTACTTTTTTATTTCTGGAACGAGCCGCGGATTAGGTCGTGCGATGGCAGATGTTTTGCTGGCGCAAGCGGATGTGCGTGTGTGGGGCTTTTCGCGGGGGGCGGGGCCTTCGCACCCTAATTACACCCACCATACAATTGATCTGAGCGATTCTACTGCTGTCAATCAACTTATTTTTCCTGATCTTACAGATGCTTCGCAATTGGTTTTGATTAACAATGCTGGTGCAATTTCTCCTGTGGCGCGCGCGGGCCTACAAGATGCTGCGGCAATTGAAAAATTAATTTTCCTCAACCTTACTGCACCGCTTATTTTAACCAATGCTTTTTTTAAAAAATACGAAAAGCAAAACACATCCAAGCTTATTGTACACATCAGTTCGGGCGCTGGTCGGCGTGGAATAGATGCTTGGAATGTGTATTGCGCCACCAAAGCCGGACTCGATAATCATGCGCGGGCAGTAACAGAAGAATTGTTGGCAACACAAAAAAACGACACACATATTTTTTCCATCGCTCCAGGAATCGTTGATACTGCCATGCAAACTGAGATTCGGACGGTGGCAGATGATGAATTTAGTTTGGCAGAGCAATTTAAAAACTACCACGAAACAAATCAATTGCTTTCGCCCGATTTGGTTGCAAAGCAATTTTTGACTATTTTTAATCATCCCGAAAAAACACCAGGCCCTGTTTTTTCTATCAACGACATCCCCTCATCGTGATATGAAAAAAAATAGTCATGAAACTCCAAGTTGTCTTACTCGCACTTCTACTTGGCCTTTTTTCGCCTATTATTGTTCAAGGACAAGCTACTTTAGAAAATAGTTCAAGACCAATACCCATCTGTGGAACGGGCGAAAATCTGCAACGCGTTTTCTCATCAGATCCTGAACGCGAACGCAATTATTTGGATGCGCAACATATTCCAGAACACAAAACGGTAGATCAACATATTGATGCACAGCAAGCATTTGTTCTTCCTGTAGTTTTTCACATTATTCACGATTACGGAGCAGAGAATATTTCAGATGCTCAGGTATTTGATGCCTTGCGTGTTTTGAACGAAGACTTCCGAAAGCAGAACGCAGATACAAGTCTCGTCGATCCAGATTTTGTCAACCTCGTTTCCGATTCGCGTATTCAGTTTCAGCTAGCAAGTGTTGATCCCAATGGATATTGCACCAGCGGTATTGAGCGGATTCCATCAACACGTACTTATATGGCCGATGATTTATCAAAATTGAATTATTGGCCACGAAACAAATACATCAATATCTGGGTGGTACAATCGCTTGCAAATGGTGCAGCGGCTTATGCTTATTTGCCCGGAACAGCGTCGTTAGCATCTACAGATGGTATCCTTGTGCGCGCATCGCATGTTGGCAGTATTGGTGCAAGCAATCCATACAACGCGCGAACGCTCACCCACGAGATGGGACATTTTCTAAACCTGTGGCATACTTGGGGTTTGAGCAATGGCCCAGGAATCCTTTGTGGCGACGATAATGTTGCCGATACACCCGATACGCAAGGCTGGACCTATTGCGAATTGGCCAACAACGATGTTTGTACGGGTGGCGTGAAAGAAAATGTGCAAAATTTCATGGAATATTCGTATTGCTTTTTGATGTTTACCGAAGGCCAGTGCGAACGCATGCGCCAAGCACTATTCAGTTCAGTTGGTGAGCGCGATCAATTGTTAATCAACGCCCCCTCATTGCTTACCGATCAGTTTTTGTTGTGTGCTCCTGTTGCCGATTTTATGCCCAAAAACAATGTTCTAATCTGTGCAGGACAATACGTCAACTTTCAAGATGCTTCATGGAATGGTATTCCATCTCAATGGGCTTGGAATTTTGCGGGTGGAATGCCCGCTTCATCCACCAACGCGTCTCAATTTGTGCAATATTTAAACCCAGGAGTTCATGCGGTAAGTTTAATGAGTGCGAATGCGAGTGGTAGCTCAACCATCACACGCGCTATGGCGGTTGTTGTTTTGCCAGCCCAATCCAATTACCATTCAGGTTATACGGAGAATTTTGAAGACACGACGCGGTTTCATACAGAATGCTATTCGGATAGCCTGAGTGCAAGCGAAAATGAATTTGTGATTACCAATACCGCTGCTAGTTCAGGAACGTATTCGGTGATGGTTGCAAATGGTGTTTGGATGTTGAATGAATATGCCGAAATGATTTTACCACCTGTTGATTTGGCCTCGATGAATGCTCCTGTTTTTAGTTTTAAAATGGCTTTTGGTCGAGACGCATTTCCATGTATTGATAGTTTGTTTGTCTATGCATCTATCGATTGTGGCCAGACTTGGATCAAACGTTACAGTCGGTTTGGCGATAATTTGGCTACTGCAATTCCTTTTCAGGCGGGATTTGTTCCAACGGCTTCCGAATGGCGTTTAGAAAATGTATCGCTTAATGCAAACATTTCGTCATCCTCGCATGTTTTATTTAAGTTCAAGTTTGTTGGCAAAGGAGGAAGTAATTTGTACATCGACGACATTAACATAGTAAGTCCGTCGGGAATAAGTTCTTCAAACGCGTCCGAGTTCTTTACAATTGCTCCAAATCCAGCAGCAGAACAGCTAGTGCTGCATATCGGCTTAGTGCAAAAGCAAAGCATGACCATCGAATTGCTCGATCTAGCAGGCCGACAAATTGCTTTGCTCATGCAAGGCGAAATGGAGGCAGGAAACCATACGGTCAATCTATTGGCAGGTCAAATGCCACGATCAGGCATTTATTTTGTTCGATTAATTGCTTCTGATGGTACTGTGATGACTCAAAAAGTGGTTATTGAATAAAGCTACTTCTGATAATATTTGACTTGTGGGCAACTGTTTTACCCAAAACAAATTCTTATCTTCGAGTCCCTGAAAAAAGATAATGCTTTTTTCAACGCATGACATCCCATAAATTTTCCAATACACACCAACCAATGAAAAGAAAACTGTTCACCATCCTCAGCCTGACTGCGCTGCTCAATTTCGGTCTGCTGAGTGCTCAGAACAACCACAACCCGCATCTTGGTCCTGATGGATTCCTCCATTGCGGAACAGACGAAAACATGCACAACGTGTTTAATGAGCGCCCTGATTTAAAAGCAGATTACGAAGCTCGTCAGACAGCACTCGAAGCACAAGATGCGGAAGCGGCACAAAAAGGCTACCCGACACAACGTGAAGCCAATCAGCCTCCTGTTTACATTGTTCCTGTGGTGTTTCACATCATCCATGATTACGGCGCAGAAAATATCTCAGATGCGCAGGTTCTCGATCAAATGCGTATCCTCAACGAAGATTACCGCATGTTGAATTCCGATATTTCGCTTGTTGTTCCTGCATTTCAAAATACAACAGCAGATTGTGAGATCGAATTTCGTTTGGCTAATGTTGATCCTAACGGCAACTGCACCAATGGTATCGACCGCATTGCTTCGCCTGAAACGTATATTGGTGATGATGGCTCAAAATTGAATTACTGGACACGCACCAAATACCTCAACGTTTGGGTTGTAAAAACCATTTCGAGTGGTGCTGCGGGTTATGCTTATTTGCCCGGAACTGCACCATCGGCTTCTGCTGACGGCATTATTATTTTATCTACTTACATCGGAAGTATTGGAACAGGAAACCCATCAACTTCGCGCGCCCTTACACACGAAGTTGGCCACTTTTTGAATCTTTTACACGTTTGGGGAAGCACCAATCAGCCCGGTGTTAGTTGCGGCAACGACCAAGTAAGCGATACACCTGTAACTAAAGGTTGGACAACTTGCAACCTCAATGCAAACGATATTTGTACAAACAACGTTGAAGAAAACGTGCAAAATTTTCTAGAGTATTCTTATTGCTCACGCATGTTTACGCCCGGTCAAAAAACACGTATGCGCAATGCACTGAACAGCACACCCGGACAACGCGATCAGTTGCTGGCAAACGCTAGTTCCGTTATCAACGATCCGATGAATCTTTGCGCACCAATTGCAGATTTCGGCCCTTTTGCCCCCGTCTTTGTATGCGAGGGCGGCTCAGTCAATTTTTCTGACTTGTCTTCCAACGGAGCTTCTTCAGCTTGGTCTTGGAGTTTCCCCGGTGGTACGCCAAACAATTCAAATGTTGCTACGCCAAGCATTCAATACAACACTGCGGGTACTTACAACGTAACACTCACCGCATCAAATGCAAGTGGTTCAGATAACATCAGCCGCACCAATCATGTCATTGTATCGCCAACAACAGCACAGTATCAAAACACAACGTTTGCCGATAGTTACGAATCGTTGGCAACGTTCAATAGCGATTGGTTTGTTTACAATCCAAGTGGAAACGCCTTCACGCGGGTAACAAACGTTGCATATACAGGATCGGCTTCCGTCAAGATGACCAATACATCTGCTATGGCTGGACAAAAAGATGAATTGATCTCGCCAACCATCAACATGTCGCAAATCAGTTCGCCTACATTTACGTTCCGTGTTGCTTTTGCACAACGTACTGGAACAACAGATAAATTGCGTGTACTTGCGTCAACCGATTGTGGACAAACATGGACACAGCGTTACATCAAATCTGGCGCACCGCTTTCTACTACATCTGCGCAAAACGGATCGTTTACACCAACACAAGCACAATGGCGTTTGGAAACAGTATCGCTCAATTCCACCATCACTTCGGCTTCCAACGTGCGTTTCAAATTTGAATTTACGAGCGATGGTGGAAATAATTTGTACATCGACGACATCAACATTGCCGGACCATCTGGAATTGATGCGCCAGAAATGAACATCGCAAATTTCGATGTGTTTCCAAATCCTGCGCAAGACAATACATTGGTGGCATTCAACCTCACAGAAAAAGAAAACGTTACCGTTGAGGTGCTTGATATGACAGGCCGTCGTGTAAGCCTCATTCAACAAGGCGAATTACAAGCTGGTAATTACAATTTCCCACTCATGAGCGAAGGCACATTGAGTTCTGGCATTTACATTGTTCGCTTAATGACCGCAGATGGGCGCGCCGTTTCGCGCAAATTGGTGGTGCAGTAGTTTAAACACAGATAAAAAAAGCGGCGAACTCATTACAAGTTCGCCGCTTTTTTTATGAGATTTGTGTTATTTATTATTGAAGGAATAATACAAGATATTCGTCCACCAATCGATTCCCCAAGATTCCTCCCATGTTTCTGATGCATTTTTAAGAATGCCAAAATCTTTATCGTTTACAATCCAGTCGTGCGAAAATAAATCAGGAGGATTGATATTCAAGTTAAGCAACTCATCCACACGTTTCCCAAATCGTGTCATAGCGGCCAACCATTCTACACAGTCTTTTTCCATCTCAGGCATATCGTTAGCCGAGAGTGCAAAAATTTCTCCGGCCTCCAAAAGTACATGTGTTCCTTGGTTTTCGGGTAAGGATAGAAATGCTTTTGTTTTTTCTACTTCGATATGAAATTGTTCGTGATTCTTGAGTTGCCCACTTGCGTCTAATAATTCCAGCAAGTGGATTAAACGCTCTTTTCCTTTTGCGTAATCGGCAATGATTGCTAATTTACCATCAAACAAAAAAGAACTGTGCACATATCCATTATGTGAAGTGAAAATAAACTGAGCATACGGAATATTGTAATTAAACTCCGTCAATCCATTGATGACTAATTCAGTTCTAGGAGTAGTCTTCGGATCGGAAGACAAGACGTAAAGATGAGAGCGGTTGGCCATTTTTGTTAATACTTCGCACCCGAAATTCCAATGTTTTCAATCGGATGCCGTGTGGATATCAATACTTTTTTGTTTTCCTGTGATGGTGAAATACTGCTAGTATGACAATCTTTTTCTGATATACACGATAAAAAACTTTGAACGGAAATTTTCGAAGTATCATTCTTCGCGTGTTTCTATTTGAATTTATACCAGCATTGGGGAACGATTGGATTGTTCCAATTGTTAAATCAAAATCATCAAGAAATTTATGTCCTAGATGAGTTTGTTCATCTTCATACCAATCAAAAATTTGATGAATTTGCTTTGATGCTCGTTTCCCAATGAATACTTTCATCTGTTTTCTAATTATAGGTCATTTGAAAGTAAAAAAAGAAAATCAAGCACTCTTTTTTCGCCTTTTCGACAAAATATTCATCTTCACTTCTTCCCAAGTATAAGCTTTACCTTTTCCACGATCCCATTCATTTATTGCCGCATCCAATTCACTCTTCTGAGCCGCATCCAATTCATCTTCATTTGCCGATTGATTTTCAAGCACAAGGTTAATCATGGAAAGCAATCGTTCATCCTCTGTTTTTTCAACAGCCGCATGAATTTTGTTTTTAAGTCGTTTGTTAGCCATAACAGTAAAATTAATACTTCGCACCCGAAGTTCCAATATTTTCAATCGGATGCCAAGTGGTTTTAATTTCTTGTAAATCGAATATGAGGTAAGGATTTTGTGCTTGTGCGGAAGTCCAGTCGTTTTTCGTCCAATTAAAAATACGCTTGACATTGACTGCGCCAGTTTCTTGCGTTTGCTTGATTTCTTCTGCACTATTTCCGGCCCAAACAACAGCGTTCACATCCATGTGCGAAGCCATTTGAGGAAGAATTTCCTTCGTTTTTCCAGTTAAGATATTGATAACGCCACCCGGCAAATCCGATGTAGCCAACACTTCTGCAAACGTAATGGCAGCAAGCGGTTTTTTCTCCGCCGCAAGAACAATACAAACATTACCACCCGCAAGTATTGGGGCAATTACCGAAACTAAACCAAGCAAGGATGAGTCTTGTGGCGCAGAAACCGCCACCACACCTGTTGGTTCAGGCACAGAAAAATTGAAATGCGATGATTGAACAGGATTCACCGAAGAAAAAATCTGTGTGTATTTATCGCACCATCCAGCATAATAAACAAGACGATCGATAGCCTGATGCAATTCTTTTTCTGCCGCCGCACGAGTCGATCCGGTGAGGATGAGTTCTTCGATAAATTGTGCGCTGCGTCCTTCTAACATTTCTGCAATGCGGTAAAGGATTTGACTGCGGTTGTAAGCCGAACGTCCGCTCCAACCCGCAAAAGCCCCACGCGCCGCCACAACAGCATTGCGAAAATCTTTGCGCGAAGACAAGCATATATTGGCAATCACTTCGCCTTGCTTGTTCTCAAGCGGATAATAACGTCCCGATTCTGTGCGTGGAAACTGGCCGCCGATGTATATCTTATACGTTTTCAAAATGCCGATTCTTGACATATCAAGTATTTTTTTAATTCGTAATTATTTTAAATTCACATAAGGCAACAAACCATGTAAGCCACCTTCACGGCCAAATCCGCTTTCCTTATAACCACCAAATGGCGATGTTGGATCGAATTTGTTGTATGTGTTTGCCCAAACTACGCCTGCGCGCAAACGGCTGGTCATGTTGAAAATCTTTGAACCCTTATCCGTCCAAACACCCGCCGAAAGGCCATACGGCGTATTGTTTGCCTTTTCTAAAACTTCTTCCACGGTGCGGAATGTTTGAATCGCTAAAACAGGTCCGAAAATTTCTTCCTGTACAATGCGGTGCGATTGTGAAGCATGTAAGAAAATCGTTGGCCGACAAAAATTTCCTTTGCGCGGAACAGCGCAAGAGCTTTGCCACATTTCAGCACCCTCTTTCACACCCAGTTTTAAATAGTGATTGATTTTATCCAATTGCTCGCGCGAATTGATGGCACCGATGTCTGTGTTTTTATCCAACGGATCGCCCACGACCAATGTTTCCATGCGATCTTTCAATTTACGAATCACTTTATCGGCAATACCTTCTTGCACAAACAAACGCGAACCCGCGCAGCACACATGACCTTGGTTGAAGAAAATACCATTGATGATGCCTTCTACCGCCTGATCGATTGGCGCATCTTCGAAAATAATATTCGCCGCTTTTCCGCCTAGCTCTAACGTGATTTTTTTGTTCGTTCCTGCAATCGCTTTCTGAATAATTTTCCCTACGTCGGTCGATCCGGTAAACGCAATTTTATCAATATCAGGGTGCGATACGAGTGCTGCTCCCGCACGGCCATCGCCCGTAACGATGTTGACAACGCCTGGAGGCAATCCACAATCGCGAATAATTTCTGCCAACTTCAATGCTGTGAGAGGCGTTGTTTCGGCTGGTTTCAACACAACTGTATTGCCACAGGCCAATGCAGGTGCAATTTTCCAAGCCGCCATGAGCAACGGAAAATTCCACGGAATAATTTGTCCCGCAACACCAACCGAAGTTACAGTACGATTGGGGAACGCATATTCCAATTTATCGGCCCATCCTGCATAATAGAAAAAATGTGCCGCAGCAATCGGAATATCAATATCGCGCGATTCGCGAATCGATTTTCCACCGTCCATCGACTCAATGACAGACAATTCGCGTGCGCGCTCCTGAATCATGCGCGCTATGCGATACAAGTATTTGCCGCGCTCCGATGCAGGCATTTTGCTCCACACCGTATCGTAGGCTTTGCGCGCTGCTTTCACGGCTTTGTCAACATCAGCAGCATCGCCCAAGGCAACATCTGCCAGATGTTCTTCTGTGGAAGGGCTGTGTGTAGCCATGTATTTTCCGGCGCTTGGTTTTACAAATTCACCGTTGATAAAATGACCGTATTTTTTTTCAAGACGAATGTGGTCTTTGCTTTCTGGCGAAGGCGCGTACGACCAGCCACCCACAAAATCGAGCGTAGCTTTTTTCGTTATGGTTTTTTTAGCCGTTTGTTTGGCAACACTTTTGGTTGCTTTAGGTTTGATGGGCATGCGAAAGAGTATTGAAACGCTTGATCGGCGTATGAAATTAGTCTTTTGAAATGTAGTCGCTGCTTTGGTAACGACCAGTTGCTTCTTTTAAAAGTTGCAGAAGAATATCATTGGCTAAACTACTTGCACCGAAACGAAACCAATGATTGTCGAGCCAAGCCGCACCAAGTGTTTCGCGCACCATGACCAAATTTTGTAGTGCAGCTTTTGCCGAAGAAATGCCGCCCGCAGGTTTCATACCAACCATAATTCCGGTCTCGTAATAATAATCGCGGATCGCTTCGAGCATGGTCAACGTTACAGGCGCAGTGGCTGCTGGTTGAATTTTTCCGGTCGATGTTTTGATGAAATCGGCACCCGCATACATGGCAATATCGCTTGCACGGCGCACATTGTCGAGTGTAGAAAGTTCGCCCGTTTCGAGAATCACTTTCAATCGCGCAGGGCCACACGCCTTTTTTACAGCCGCAATTTCGTCGAAAACAAAAGAATAATTGCCACGCAAAAATTCGCCACGCGAAATAACCATATCCACTTCATCGGCACCACAATCAACCGCAAATTGTGTATCACGAATTTTTACATCCAGTGTCGATTGTCCCGCAGGGAAAGCCGTAGCCACAGAAGCCACTTTAACACCCGAATTGCCCAGTGCCGCTTTAGCCGTAGCTACAAAAGTAGGATAGACACAAACTGCTGCAACTGTTGGCAAATCAGGCAATGCGTCGTGCAAGTGCATGGCTTTGTAGCACATTTGACGCACTTTGCCTTCGGTATCTTTTCCTTCGAGCGTCGTGAGATCGATCATGTTTAAGGCCAGTTTCAGGCCAGCCACTTTCGATTCTTTTTTGATGCTTCGCGTATTCAGGCGCGCAACACGCTCTTCCACACCAACCTGATCGATGGTGGGACTTTTGCTAAAATCAGGATTGCTTTTCACGAAAAATGTATGGTTAATGCTCAAAGTTAAAATTTTTGAGCGATGTTTATTCTTTCAAACAAAATACATAAAGGATTTAGATCCCGTTTATATTTACCCTTACAAAAATTCTAAGAGCCTGTTTAAAATTTGTTTTTGAGAATTGTTATGATGCATTTTTGTGCCAGACGAGGCGCGTTTTGCAGGCCATAGTAGAACGACTACGGTCAAAAAACGCAACGAAGTATGGTGCAAAAAGGCGCATAACAAACTCAAAGGATGAAATTTAAACAGGCTCTAAATTCCGATACTTCAGAATCAATTTTATAGGGACTTTAAATAAGAGTTACTTTTTTAAAAACGCAAATAAGTAACGCATAGCAATAAAGCAAATAGTTATTATCAATGAACTAAATGCAAGCGAAAAAACAAGTGCCAATAAGTCAGGAAGAAAAGAACTAAAAAAGTGTGCTGAAAACGTAATGATTTCGATAGTTGCGTAAGCGTACTTAGCAAAAAATGAATTGTTTGTTCCATCCTCAAATGTCCAAGCAGGAAAGTATAACGCCATGTACACTAATGCAAGGATGATGAATATGACAACAAATTTTATTTCAAGATCCTTTCGATGCATAATCGTTGATTTTTTGTTTTAATTCAGCTTCGCTCATTGAGGAAAATGAATAGATATTCTTTAATGCATACAAAATTACTTGTGTTACGAAAAGTAGTGAATAATCATCTATGTTTGCATGTTCAATTTCTTCTCCTTTTTTATTTTTTTCACCTGTTAGATTTACATTCGTAACATTGCGGCCTTCGTTTGCATCTCCATGTGACAATATTTTGCTATAGTTTGTTTGATAGATATTCAAATTATGTTTCACATTTTCAGTAACATCGTTATTTACTGCAAAACTCGCAAACCCTTTAGCTGCATCGACGGTTATTAATAAACCAATTTGAATATTGTCTTGTTTGAAAAAGTTTAAAAACTCCATTAATAGTTGAGCACCAAAGCTATATCCATAGAGAATTAGTAAACCATCCTTTGAGTCGAAATTCTGTTTTACTAAAGAAAGAACTTCTTGATAGAGATCTTTTCCATCAAGCTCGTTTGCAATTAATGGAGAGTTTACAACTTTAATGTCTCCTTTTTGAAGAGGAATATTGTATTTTTGAGAAAGTGCGAGTTTTTCAATATTATACCCAAGTTCTTTATTTACACCATAAGCTCCCTCATTCCAGTAGTCAACACCGCCCATCAAAATTATTTTATATTTTGAAAGTGGCTTATCTGTAAATGAGTTATCTAAAGACTCATCTATAAAATTGTCTTGTATTTCATTGTCTATATATGAAGGGAAGTATTTTCCTTCCTTACCCCACGGGTTTTTAAATTTGGCCATAACTGTATGTTTTAAACTACAGCCGTACCGTTAAGATACGGCCATAGTCAGGATTAGAACTAAAATGAGGAATAAAAATAATGCTGCAGCACTATGTTGTTGTCGTGTTACAACTCCCGCTACAACCACAAGACTGAGGCGTATCGCAACATGGCCCGAAAACTTTTTTGTATTTATCTGCCTGAATTAATGGATCGGTAATTGCATTTACAATGGCTAATTGTTGCACCAATTGATCGTTTTCTAATTGTGCTTTATCAACAGCAATGCTTTGCAAATGTTGGTTGTAACAATCCAACGCTTCTCCTTTTCCAAGCAGCGCATCAACAATAACGGAGTCTGTACGAAGGATGCGTTTTGTAACATCCATAATTATTCCAGGAACAGTTTTGCCCTCAGCCGATTGTTGCAACCCACGAATTTTCCGCGCATAGGTATTGATTATTGGCGGCTCTGTTCCACCACAACAATCATTCAATGTCTCGCTAATGCATTCCATAAATGAAACTTGATTTCCCTGATAGTCAAATAAATTGCACAATTGCCGAAAGATACCTTTGCGCGTTTTTTCAATCGTGTTTTCGCAAGGTCTTCCTGTTTCGGCATCTTGAAGAACTTCGTTTAACAAATCATTGATGTTTGAAAGTTTGGCTACGCGTTTACTTTCTGGATAGCCATTTGTAAAAACAATCGACACATCATCTAAATAGGTAATGGTTACATACTCTTGCAAAAGTTGACGAAAGACAAAATTTAGTGTTCTACTCAAATTGATGTTTTTTATCTGGCGAACCGTAGATTCTGTTTGGTCTAGAATGCCTGTACTGCTTACTTCTGTATTTACCGAAATATCTCGATTGCTGCCGGCTTGACTGCTGTGCGAATTCAAAGCGTTGTTAATAGCACCAATATGTTCAGTAATTGAATTTGATGTTGTGCTACTATTTGTTACTCCACCGCTAACATCTACGGGTACACCAACAGAAGATAAATTGATGCCACCACTAATTTCTGAACCATTGGCCGACTGTGAACTGTTTGTTGTGTCTCGCCCACTTTGAGTTTCAATCGTTTGCTGAAATTGCTGTGCGCTACTTTCGCTGAACGAATCGAGGATGTTTTCTGCACGCGATTTCTTTTCCTCTTGATGTTTAAATGTTGTAATACTTATCGTTGTTTGCTCGCCCGGCAATAGGGAAAATGTTTTCACCGTTTTACCTGCACCATAGTTGGTCGCAAACGTACATACTTTATAATGCAATACTAGTGTGATTTGAGGTTTCGGGAATTTTGGTCGAGGCAAAAATGTCATCACAGCATTGCCATAGAAATTTGTTTTGACAATTGGCCGATGTCCTTTCAATACTTGTTGTACAATCATATTGATTGGCATACCAGCAATCGAGACAGTATCGTCTTCTTTGAGCAATTTTTGATTTTGTGCTACTCGTTCAGTATTGACTGAGTTAGACGATTTCAATTCTTTTGGAATAACTAGCGAAAGACGTTGTATTGCTTGTGCATTTAGAATAGAAGCACCAGAGAGGCTGCCAACAATTTCATCGTTTATTAAATCGATTACTTGATTTGAGGAAAAATCTTTTGTTACATCCCAAAAATTTTCTGACGGCACACCATTCGCAAATCCAGAAAAACATGCAGGATTAATATTTATACCAATCTGTCCATAAACATCGTAACACGTTTCAGTAGGTAAATTGTAATTTAGAATGGAGGCTTGCCCTGTTGGATCAAGTTTCACAAAAGGGTCGCCGGGATTACAGGAGTTTGTAGATAACATAAAATAGGTTTTAAGGGTTTATGCATTTTGTAGTTATTTATAGTGATTAAACGTATTTAATTTTGATATGTTTCGTTTTTATATTAATAGATAACAATTCATTTATTTGGTCATTTATACAAATTAAATGGTCAGGAATGAATGCAAATTGGCACTATTCAATTCCCTTATGCTCATGCTTGAAGTATGAAAAAGCAACATAAAGTGATTTTTGATTCTATACTATTGCACCATTTGCCCAATCCAAAAAAAACACGCAATTTTGCTTGCACACAAACACCGCAAAGGGCTTTCTGCAAACGAATGCCCTTTTTTGATACACCATGAATCAACACGTTCATCCCGATTTTACATCCTTCGTTGCACGCGCAGCGCGGGAAAAATTATTGGGGCAAAGCGGTTGTGTGATTTGGCTTACGGGCCTTTCGGGATCAGGAAAATCAACACTTGCAGCAGGTTTGCAGCAAGCATTACAGACGCAACAGAAATTAGCGTATGTACTCGATGGCGATAATTTGCGCGCCGGCATCAATGCCAACCTTGGTTTTTCGGAAGAAGATCGTTTTGAAAACATTCGTCGTGTAGCCGAAATTGCTAAACTTTTTGTCGATGCAGGCTTGCTTGTGATTTGCTCTTTCGTTAGTCCTACGAATTCCCTCCGCCAATTGGCCAAAGAAGTGATTGGCGAAAAAGATTTTTATGAAATCTATGTTCAAGCACCGCTAGAGGTTTGCGAAAAGCGCGATGTGAAAGGGCTTTATGCCAAAGCACGACGTGGGGAGATTAAAAATTTCACAGGAATTGATGCGCCTTTTGATGTGCCTCAAAATCCAGCATTGATAATTGATACAAGCGCACAAGAGCCGACTGCTAGTGTTGAAAATTTGCTTGCATTTATCCAACCTAAAATCCAATTGTCATGAAAGAAATGCTAATGCAATATGCGTATCGCTTTCCGGTAATGACGAGTAATCGCTTGTCTTTTCGGCAAATTGTGGCTGCCGATGTTGCCGATTTATTTCGCAATTTTTCTCATCCCGATTTGATGCGGTATTACAACCAAGAGCCATACACAAGCATTGCACAAGCAGAAAAATTAATTCCACATTTTGATTTGGGCTTGCGCGAGGGAAGGTTTATTCGTTGGGCATTTTGCCGAAAAGAAGACAATCAGTTTTTAGGCACCTTGGGTTTGTTTACCAATCTTCAAAATCCATACTCCGCCGAATTGGGTTACGAAATTCATCCCGATTTTCAAAATCAAGGATTTGTTTCGGAAGCGGTTGAACGCATTGTTCATTTTGGTTTTCATACTTTGCACTTGCGTCGCATCGAAGCACGGACCATGCTTCTCAATGCTGCATCAGGACGTGTTTTGGAGAAGAATAAATTTTTGCATGAAGGTATTCTGCGCAAACAAGGCTGGTGGAAAAATGAATTGCACGACGTACATTTATACGCGATCACATCACCAGAACCACTCGTAGCGGTATGAGTTTTACGGATATCAAACACATCGAAGAGTTAGAAGCCGAATCTATTTTTGTGCTGCGCGAAACTGCTGCACAATTTGAGAAAATTGCGCTACTGTTTTCAGGTGGGAAAGATTCAATCGTGGTGAGTCATTTGGCTCAAAAAGCATTTTGGCCAGCAAAAATTCCGTTCCCACTTTTACACATTGATACGGGACACAATTTCCCTGAAACGCTTGCTTACCGAGACGAGTGGGCCGAAAAAATTGGCGCAAAATTAATTGTCCGATACGTTCAAGATTCGATCGATCAAGGAAAAGCGGTGGAAGAAAAAGGCTATAATGCGAGCCGAAATGTTTTGCAAACCATAACCTTACTCGATGCGATTGAAGAATTAAAACTCGATTGCGCCCTCGGTGGTGCGCGACGCGACGAGGAAAAAGCGCGCGCCAAAGAACGTTTCTTCTCGCACCGCGATGAGTTTGGACAATGGGATCCGAAAAATCAACGCCCCGAATTGTGGAATTTGTTTAACGGCAAAAAACACATGGGCGAGCATTTTCGTGTATTCCCAATCAGCAACTGGACAGAAATAGATGTGTGGCAGTATCTGCAAAAAGAAAATATCCCCTTGCCATCGCTTTATTTTTCGCACCAACGAAAAGTTATTGCTCGCGATGGCATGTTGCTCGCCGATTCCGAATTTATTACAAAAAAAATGACCGAAGTTGCAGCAGAAAAAAGCATCCGTTTTCGTACCATTGGCGATATGACGTGTACTGGGGCTGTTGAATCATCGGCTTCGTCTATTGAAGAGATTATTCAGGAAGTTGCTGCCTCGCGCACAACCGAACGCGGCACACGCCATGACGATAAGCGAAGCGAAGCGGCAATGGAGGATCGGAAGAAGAATGGCTACTTTTAATGCGGTACAACTAGGAATAAGTAATGAAAATTTGTATAAGCTATAAATTACACATGAGATTTGAGACTGGGTGAATTACTGAATTGGTGAGTTGTTGAATTAGCGATTTCGAACACTCCAATTCTCCAATTCAGTAAATCACCAAATGTCTGAAAGCCCGTGCGGTCTCAAGTCTCAAATCTCATGTCTGCGCAGCCACGCGCGAGGAAAAAAAGAATAAAGAAACAACCATGAATATATTACGATTTACAACTGCAGGAAGTGTTGACGACGGCAAAAGCACGTTGATCGGACGTTTGCTGTACGATAGTAAATCTATTTTTGATGACCAGTACGAAGCCGTTAAAACTTCGAGCGAAAAGCGTGGCGAAGAATATGTTAATCTTGCTTTACTGACGGATGGTTTGCGAGCGGAACGCGAGCAAGGAATTACGATAGATGTTGCTTATCGCTATTTTGCCACACTGCAACGCAAATTTATCATTGCCGATACACCGGGCCATATTCAATATACGCGCAATATGGTTACGGGTGCTTCAACAGCACATGTAGCGCTCATTCTTGTTGATGCGCGTAAAGGATTGAGCGAACAGACACGCCGTCATGTTTGCATAGCATCGCTCTTACGCATTCCTGATCTGATTGTTTGCATCAACAAAATGGACTTGGTAAATTATGATGAGCAGTTATATACGTCCTTGGTGACAGAATTTCGGCAACTGATTGCTTCGCTTGGTTTTCGCGAGGTGTATGATTTACCTATTTCGGCCTTGCATGGCGATCATGTTGTGGAACGTTCGGAGCAGATGACTTGGTACAAAGGAAAAACCTTGCTCGAACTTTTAGAATCCATCGAAATAGATGAAGAAGTAACACCAGCACGTTTTCCTGTGCAGTATGTCATTCGTCCGATGTCTGCCGAATATCATGATTACCGTGGGTATGCGGGACGTGTGGCGGGTGGTGCGTTTGCGGTGGGCGATGCGGTAACGGTACTTCCTTCTGGAATAAAAACAAAAATTAAAGCAATCGATTTTTTAGGCGAAACACGTGAACGCTGTACACGTGGAGAATCTGTAACCCTTTTGCTCGAAGACGATGTTGCGGTAAGTCGTGGCGATATGTTCGTTGCTGAACATCAAATGCCGGAAGTTGCACAAGACATTGAAGCGGTTGTTTGTTGGATGCACGAAACACCTTTAGTCCCCAATGGAAAATATACGCTGCGTCATACTTCGCGTGAAACGCGTTGCTTGATTAAAGAAGTACGTTCAAAAACCAATATCCAAACACTGGAAGAAGAACCTACTCAAGATCAAGTCATGATGAATGATATTGTTCGGATGCGTTTACGCACTTTACAACCCATTGTATTTGATGTGTATGCGAAAAACCGCACAACAGGCTCGCTGATTTTAATTGATGAAGCAACCAATGAAACGGTTGCCGCCGGAATGATTATATAAAAAATTAATTCCGCTCTTTAAATGATTGGATCATCGCATCCATATCTGACTTATTTTTCTCAAACTTACTATCGAGTGTCCAGATCAGAATTTGATAAAAGTAACGAGGCGTTTCAATGCAGGTAAGTTTATAAACAACATCTTTTCCTTTGTAGCGCGATTTAACTTCGGCTTGCAACCCTTTGTCATTACCGACACTCATTTTATCGAGCATGTGCAAACCCGTGCTGTCAACAGAACGCAAGGCAATTTTCATATATGTATCTAAATCGTAATCGAGGCCAAACGAACTGATTTTTTCTTTCGACTCGTCGATGATCATGGCATAGAGTTCGCGTTCTTCGCTGGCATATTCAAGTGAGGCGGCTGGATTGAATGTGGCGGGTTTTAAATCGGAAGGCAGTTTAATGGTGTAATGTGCGCCGTTGCTCGAATCAATATTGGCCTCCATCATCGGATGAGGTCGTGTGTTGAGCCACCATGCCACCGCCAATGCCGCTATTACAACGATTGCAAGACCAATTAATCCCGATTTTTTGTTCATGATGCGATTTGTTTACGCTACGAAAGTAAAGTAAAAAACAAGTCCTTCCGTTTTATGCGAAAGGACTTGTTGACAGGATGACGTTAAAATTAGAGTGTGCCGCGTAGCGCCTGCTCACGCTCAATCGATTCAAAGAGGGCTTTGAAATTGCCCGCGCCAAAACCTTTCGCGCCCATGCGCTGAATGATTTCAAAAAAGAGCGTTGGACGATCTTCTACTGGCTTGGTAAAAATTTGAAGCAGATAACCTTCTTCATCCGCATCCACAAGAATCGCGAGTTTTTCGAGTACGTTGATGTCTTCTTTCATCATGCTCATGTGTGCTCCCAAACGTGCCGGAATTTCTTCGTAGTACGCATGTGGCGGCGCAGATAAAAACTCAACACCTCGCGCACGGAGTGCTGTAACGGTTGAGATAATATCGTCTGTGGCTACGGCAATGTGTTGTACGCCTGAGCCTTCGTAAAAATCTAGATACTCTTCAATTTGCGATCGCTTCTTTCCTTCTGCTGGCTCGTTGATTGGAAATTTAATACGGCCATTTCCATTCGACATCACTTTTGACATGAGTGCAGAATATTCGGTATGAATTTGCTTGTCGTCGAATGAAAGGAAATTGACAAAACCCATGACATCTTCGTACCATTTTACCCAAGTATTCATTTCGCCCCAGCCCACATTACCAACCATGTGATCGATAAATTTCAAGCCAACGGGTTCAGGGTTGTAAGGCGATTCCCATGTTTTGAAGCCAGGAAGAAAAGTGCCTTTGTAATTTTTACGTTCAACAAAAAGATGAACCGTTTCGCCATACGTATAAATCCCAGAACGCACAACTTCGCCGTGTTCATCGCTTTCGCGCGTAGGCTCCATAAACGGTTTGGCACCACGTTTAACCGTTTCTTCAAACGATTTGGTAGCATCTTCAACCCAAAGCGCAATGATTTTTACGCCATCGCCATGCTTCTTGATGTGTTCGGCAATGGGCGATTCGCTTGTGAGTGGCGTTGTTAACACCAAACGGATTTTTCCTTGCGCGAGCACATACGAGGTACGATCGCGCATGCCTGTTTCAAGTCCAGCATAAGCGAGCGACTGAAATCCAAATGCGGTTTTGTAAAAATGTGCCGACTGTTTGGCATTACCCACATAAAACTCCACATAATCGGTGCCGAGTAAGGGAAGAAAATCTTGCGCGCCTTCGAATATTTTTTCGAGACCGTATTCTACATTTTTTATTTCTGATGACATGATGAATTTTTTTTAGGGAGTGAATAAGAACGAACAAAAAATTAGTTCGCCATTGACCACATGGCCCGAGTGCTTGCAGCAAGCATATAATTGAAATACTGTTTCATCGCGAAACACAAAAATAAGAAATTTGAGGCGTTTATTCCGTCCAACTCTTGTAATACTTTCCGTCGTCAATACCCATAGCCGCTTCGGTAACCATGAGCGGGCGGAAGGTGTCAATCATAACGGCCAATTCTTGTGTTTCTTTTTGCCCAATGCTACGCTCTGTTGCTCCGGGCGCAGGGCCGTGCGGAATGCCTTTCGGATGAAGCGTGATGTGTCCTTGCTCAATGTTGTTGCGGCTCATGAAATCACCATCAACATAGTACAACACTTCGTCGCTGTCGATGTTGCTGTGGTTGTAGGGTGCAGGAATAGATTGCGGATGATAATCATACAACCGCGGGCAGAACGAACAAACCACAAATGCGCCCGTCTCAAATGTTTGATGCACTGGCGGTGGTTGGTGAACACGTCCCGTAATCGGTTCGAAATTGTGAATGGAAAAGCCCCAAGGGAAATTGTAACCGTCCCAACCCACAACATCAAATGGATGTGTCGCATAAACGATTTCGTGCAGTACACCTTCCTTTTTTATTTTAAGGACAAAATCGCCTTTCTCGTCATACGTTTCGAGTTCGGAAGGCAATTTAAAATCGCGTTCGCAAAACGGAGAATGTTCTAAGTGTTGCCCAGACGCATTTTTATATCGCTTGGGTGTATAGAGTGGATGGTAACTTTCTAAAACCAACAAGCGATTATCTGGTGTATCAAAATCAATTTGATAAATCATGCCGCGTGGGATGATGAGGTAGTCGCCGTATTCAAAAGGAATATTGCCCATGAAGGTGCGTAGTGTTCCTTTTCCTTTGTGAACGAAAAGCATTTCGTCGGCATCGGCATTTTTGTAGAAGTAGGAGCGGAGGCTGGTGCGGGGGGCCGCAAGCGAAATGATGCAATCGCTATTCAATAACAAAGGTGTTCGCGCATCCAAAAAATCGTCAGCAGGTTTAAGTTGAAACCCTTGCAACAAAAGCGGCTTGATGTTTTTATCAATAGCGATTTTGGGTTGAACGGATTTCGAACGCAGTATTTCTTTGATCTGAGTTGGACGGTGAATTTGATACAGCAAGGAAGAGAAGCCATGAAATCCCTCTGTTCCGAAAAGCTGTTCGTAATAAATACCGCCAGTTGGTTTTGAGAAGACTACATGGCGTTTCTGAGGAAACTGACCGAGTTTGTGATAAATAGGCATAACACGTGTTTAGATATGCCAAATATACTGGAGCGCGTAGTTGTGATATATGACAAATGTCAGTCTTCCAGATCCGGCTTTAAAATAGGGCGGTGGCGGCTGTTGTGCAAAACTTCTGCTTTCACCGCTTTGCCTTCGGCGCGAAGTTTAGCGCGTTCTTCTTCGGGCAGGGCGCTGTAATCGCGACAGGCTTTGGAACAATGTTTGGCGTACTTCACTGCACAGGCATCGCATTGAATGAGCAGAACATGGCAATCGGCATTGGCGCAATTGATGTGTGTATCGCACGTTGCTCCGCACTGATGGCATTTGGCAATAACATCATCGGTAATGCGTTCGCCGAGGCGTTCATCAAAGACAAAATTTTTGCCAATAAATTTGGAAGGTAAATTGTTCAATTTTACCTGACGGGCATATTCAATGATGCCGCCATGAAGCTGATTGACATCGCTAAACCCTTTGTGTTTAAACCATGCGCTGGCTTTCTCGCAACGAATGCCACCCGTACAATAAAGCAATAATTTTTTGTCTTCTTTTCCGGCCAGCATTTCCTCTACCAGTTCCAATTCCGCTTTAAATGTTTCGACATCGGGAAGAATGGCATTTTCAAAATGACCAACTTCGCTTTCGTAATGGTTACGCATGTCAACCACAACAACATCAGGATCTTCGAGGGCTTCGTTAAATTCTTTTGCAGTAAGGTGTTTGCCCACATTGGTTACATCAAACGTGCCATCGGGCAAGCCATCGGCAACAATTTTCGGACGTACTTTAATGGTTAAGCGGAAGAATGATTTGCCATCATCTTCAACAGCAATTTTAAACGGCACATCACGCAATTCTTCGCGCGCATCAATACAAGCACGAAACTGTTCGAAGTTTTCTTCGGGAATAGACAATTGGGCATTGATGCCTTCGTAGGCGACATAAATCCGACCCAGTACATTCAGTGCTTCCCATTCGCGCCACAAAGCATTGCGAAACTGTTGCGGATCGGGTAAAATAACATAACGGTAAAAAGACAATGTGATGCGCCGAAAATTTTCAGCCATCAATTTCTCGCGCAATTCTTCGCGGTTGACGCGGTTGTGTAAATGTCCCATGATTGAACGAGCACAAAATTAATATCCAATAGCCGAACGTACACGGTCCAGAACCGGATGCGCAATGGCTTTGGCTTTATCGGCTCCTTTTTTCAATTCGCCATCAAGCAAAGCGCGGTCATCAATAAATTGTGTGTAGCGTTCGCGTTCAGTTTTAAATTTATCGAGAATCAAACCGAGCAATTCATTTTTTGCATGACCAAAGCCATAATTCCCCGCAAGGTATTTTGCGCGCAATGCTTGCGTTTGTTCGGCATCGGCCAATAAACGGTACAATGCAAATACATTACACGTCTCTGGATTTTTGGGCGATTCAAGCGGCGTAGAGTCGGTTACAATGGAAAGCACAATTTTTTTCAACTCTTTTTCTGGTAAAAAGATATTGATGAAGTTATTGTACGATTTACTCATTTTACGACCATCAATTCCCGGAACATTCATCACCATTTCGTCGATACGCGCTTCGGGCACCACAAAAATTTCTTTGTTGTAATGATGGTTTACTTTCTCTGCGAGATCGCGCGTAAATTCCAAATGTTGTTTCTGATCTTTCCCTACAGGAACAATGTTTGTATCGTAGAGTAAAATATCGGCAGCCATCAATACGGGATAGGTAAATAGTCCAGTATTCACATCAGCCAAATTTTCGGATTTGTCTTTGAATGAATGCGCCAATTGTAAGCGTTGGTAAGGCATGAAGCAATTCAGATGCCAAGCCAATTCGCATACTTCGGTTACATCGCTTTGGCGAAAAAGAATGTTTTTAGTTGTATCCAATCCAAACGCAAGCCATGTTGCAGCAACGGCATCGGTACTACTGCGCAAGAACTGCGGGTCTTTTACCGCCGTCAACGAATGCAGATTGGCAATAAAATAAATGGAATGGTTGTCGGCTTGTTTGGATAACTGAATGGCCGGAATGAGCGCACCAAGCAGATTGCCCAGATGCGGAATGTTTGTGCTTTGAATACCTGTTAGAATGCGAGCCATAGAAATATGTTCAAGGCTCAAAATTACAGAAAACTAACGTTTCTTAATCGACAGGGATATTGCCACTGATTTCGGCACTCGTCGTTGGATTGGAAAATGTCTTGTCGCCCCAAACAACTCCGTTGACAATAACTTTCATGCGAATGGTGTATTGCTGCGAACTACTCTCGGCACGCATGTTGACAAACTGACCAGCTTTGAGTTCGAAGGTTTGCGAGTCCCAGTTTTCGCTTGGAACACCAATTTGTGTTGAGGCACCCGATTGGTCGGAAGTGTATGTAACCGCAATGGTTGGCGTTGACGAAGATGTTTCGCGAATGATGTAGGTTACTTTTGCCGTTGTTTCTTTCCGTGTACACGAAAAATTGGTGAGCGAAAGCAATACAACCATAAAGAGCAGCAAGTTTTTCATACAGCGAGATTAAGACAATTCTGAGAAGAACGCAAGTTTGCTTTGATAAGTGGAACACTAATGCAAATAAGCGGTTGTTTTATAAAAGAGCGAAGAAAGAGAGCGGAGTGTGGAGTGAAATACGAAACGTACAAATTTCAAGTTCCCAATTTCATGGTTTAGATATTCTTGTGTTATAGCGCGCGAAATGCCAACGCAGACTGGAGACATGAGACTGGAGACGTGAGACGAGGTACGGCAATAGAAGCAGATCGAAGTGCGGAGATCATTGTATGCGTTCTATTTCTCCGCACCCCACGCTACAACT
>JAAFIA010000048.1 GCA_013298545.1 Bacteroidota bacterium
GTTTGCAGGATCGCCACCAGCAAGTTTGATGATGTCCATCGTAGCCATTGCAAGACCAGCACCATTGACCATACAGCCCACGTTGCCATCGAGTTTAACGTAATTGAGGCCATAGCTTCCGGCTTCTACTTCGGTTGCATCTTCTTCTGAAGTGTCGCGCATGGCGGCAATATCAGGATGGCGCATGAGTCCGTTTCCGTCAACCGTTACTTTCGCATCAACAGCAATGATTTTACCGTCAGCTGTTTTGAAAAGTGGATTGATTTCAAACATACTCGCATCAATCGATTCATAAGCGGCATAAAGGGCTTTGATGAATTTGATCATGTTCTTAAACGCATCGCCAGATACGCCCAAATTGAAGGCAATACGACGGCATTCAAAATCGCGCAAACCAACGGCTGGATCAATTTCTTCTTTGAAAATAAGGTGTGGTGTGTGTTCGGCCACATCTTCAATATTCATACCACCTTCGGTAGAATACATGATGATGTTGCGTCCTTTTGAACGATCGAGCAAAACACTCATGTAAAATTCTTTATGCTCTTCAGGGCCGGGATAATACACGTCCTGAGCAATCAAGACTTTATTTACGACTTTGCCTTTTGCACCTGTTTGAAGGGTAACGAGCGATCCACCAATAATATTTCCGGTAATGGTCTTCACCTCATCAAGCGATTTGGCAAGGGCAACGCCGCGTTGTTCGGTACCAGCAATTTTGCCTTTACCACGGCCACCAGCATGAATTTGTGATTTAACAACCCACCAGCCAGTTCCAGTTGTTTTTTGCAATTCTTTAGCAGCTTCAACAGCAGCGTCGGCGCTATCGGCAACAATGCCTTCCTGAATAGGAACGCCAAATCCTTTGAGAATGGCTTTACCTTGATATTCGTGCAGATTCATACGTTAGAGGTGTGGTGTTTCGGTTTAATTTTTTCGTGGTTCAAAAATAGCAGGAATTTTGACTGGTTGGGAAACAGATTCTAGGATTTTTGCCTGTTATTCACACATCTTCATTTTCTTTGTTCCTATGAACTTGCATTTAGACGTTGAAGTTATCTTTCTATTCGTTGGTATTGTGCTGGGCTTATCAACGGCTATTGTCCTTTTTCTCAGTAAACAAAACCGTGCGGCCAATGCTATTCTTGGTCTGTTGGCATTGGTTTTTACAGGGGCCTTGACGCATAATTTGTTGCTCGATGGTGGCATCTACGAACAAAAACCCGATTTGTATTTTCTCCCAGTCATTGCACGTTTGGCCATCGGACCGTTGTTATGGCTTTATACACTTTTAAGTACAGGTAAAAAACTGAAAAACGTTTACCTGATCTTACTTTTTTGCCCTGTTGCCCTTGAGTTGGGGGCATACACTTATGGTTTCCAACTTGGACTAGAAGAAAAATTTGCTTTTTGGGAAAATACATTCGGCCCATACATTCGACCAGTTGAAAATTGGCTTGGTAATATTCTTCTAGCTGTATTTCTTGTGCTTTCGTTTCGTCGGTTGATGCACTGGAAGAAATTGATTGAGAATCAACGTTCGGAAGTATCTAAATTATCGAAGGGTTGGTTGTTTCGAGTCTTACTGGCGTTTACCGTTTTGTTTGTGGTCATGTGCATCTGGGAGTTTTTGCCCGATGATTGGTGCAAAGCATCTATCGTTTCGCCTACTGATTTCATCCGAACAGTACTGATCGTTCTTTTAGCTTGGTTTGGCATTCGCCAAAATCGGGTCGAACTGGTTTCTAATTTAGAAGTAGAACAGCCGCAAACCGTTTCATCAAGCACCGAAAATCAAACCGAAACGACTGAAAAAATTGCTACCAATATTTTGCCTGTGGCGAGTGAGGGCGTTCTTTTTGACGCGCAGGTATTCTCAAAAATTCAACAAACGATTCAAGAACAAAAATTATACTTAGATGCAGAGCTAACGATCTTTAAATTGGCTTCTGCTTGTCAATTGCCCACCAAATTGGTTTCGTTTACCATCAATCAAGGTGCAGGAAAAACATTTCTCGCTTTTGTGAATACTTACCGCATTGAAGAAGTTTGTCGGCGCTTGGCGGCAGGCGATCAAAAACAATTGACCTTATTAGCCATTGCATTGGAATCGGGCTTCAATTCGAAATCTACGTTCAACCGCGTTTTTCGCGAACACAAAGGCATGTCGCCGAGCGAATACGATCCATTTGGTTGAGTCGATGGATGCCAATGGCTAAAAGAACGACCCAAAAAAGCGCAAACAAATCAAAATCAACTGATTAACAAATCGTCTCAAAACCTTTTTTGGGGCGATTGAGGGATTGGAATAGCAGACTTTTGCCCCAACAAAAAACATCTGCTATGAAAACCAAACACATTTTTTGCGCTTGCGCTGGATTACTTCTTGCATTGCTTTCGTTATCGTCGTGTTCGTCTGAGCCTGTAAAAAAAGATCTTATTCCTAGTCAAGACACAACCGATAAAGAGGCTAATCGTTTGCTTCCTAAAAAACTCCGCGGGCTTCCATACGGCTTATTCGGAAATCACGATCCCAATCCAACGTTTGCCGATTTTGAAGACAGCATGTATGTCTGGAAACACAATACCACCATTCAGTCGGTTGTTGGCGATTTGACGTTGGTTGAATACGGAAGTTTTGTGTGGACGGATAACGATTGGTATCAACGGGTAAGTTATACGGCCACTGATTTTGAAGAACATTATGGCTGCAAAAACGGCGAATTAAAAGCGGGTATTGTTTATACAGACCCAAAAAGTTGGCGCAGGCAAGAAGTGCTAACAGGTGGCGATGCAATGTGGTATTACATTGCAAAAGACAAGCAAGGTAAGTTGTGGAAAGGCATTGCGTTGATTGAAACAGAAGGTGTTTTACGTCAAGTGGCAAATGATACCAATGCCTATCAGTTTTCGAGCGAGCGTAGCCGCGTTTCATGGACGGGTTATGGCGAAGTGGGCGATTATAGCCTTACAGGAACGGTTCCGGTAAAATCGGGATGGTGTCGTTTTTCGGACAATACCGTTTCGGCAGGCGAAGTTGTGATTCAGATGAACGGCATGAAACACCGTTCGGAAGATTTAATAGCGCATTTGAAGGGCGAAGATTTTTTTTACACAGAGAAGTTTCCCGAATCGTCGTTTGTTTTACAAACATGTGTGGCTGCAGGAAAAGATTCTGTTTTGTTAACGGGCAATCTCAACCTGCGTGGTATAACCAAACCGGTTTCGTGCAAAGCTGCAATTACTCGTTTTGATAGCGAGTGCCGAATTGCGGGTACATTGGTCGTCGATCGAACACAATTTGAAATAAAATACGGTTCGCGTTCGTTTTTTGGAAACCTTGGAGATCAGGCTATTCGAAATACAATGAAACTGGATATTTATTTGGTTGGGCAACAACAAGGCTTGTAACAGACAAAACAGGCTTTTTTGATCCGTTCACACCAATTAACAAACCTTTTGTACTTGTAACCTTTTTCGTAGCTATGAATCTTTTACATTTGACAACCAGAATACGCTATGCTACGTTTATCCCTACTTCTCGCCCTTTTGGGTGCATTTCTTTCTGCTCAAGCACAAGATACCTTGCGCAGAAAGTCGGCTATGGCTGTTCGTACCACTTCTGCTCCACGCATTGATGGTAAACTGGATGATGATGCTTGGAAGTTGGCACCCGTTATTCAGGGCTTCACGCAAAACTCACCAACCGAAAATGCACCTGTTGCGCAACCCACAGAAGTTTGGATTACATACGACAATGCGGCCTTGTATGTAGGTGCATTTATGCACGATCCGGCCCCCGATAGCATCATGCGCCAATTGGGTGTGCGCGATGGGTATCTCGCAGCAGATCAATTTCGGATTGTGTTTGATACCTACAATACACAACAAGATGCTTTTGATTTTTCGGTGTATGCTTCAGGAGTTCAAAACGATTCGCGTTTTTCGGATTACAATTACAATGCTGTATGGAAAAGTGAAGTCGCTATTCTGCCAAACGGTTGGAGCGTTGAAATGGCTATTCCTTGGTCGGCATTGCGTTTTCCAACGGATACGAATCAGATTTGGGGATTACAAATTACCCGCAATTTTCAGCGTAAGCAGGAATTTGACCAATGGGCGATAACGCCCAAAGACAAACCCAATCCGATGCAATATTGGGGAACACTTTCGGGCCTTAATAATATTATTTCGCCCTTGCGTTTATCCATGACTCCTTATGCGACTGGAATTTGGCAAAAAGACGAAGCCTTTGGTGATGGTGTTCCGGCTGTGAATGGAACTTTCGGTGCTGATATCAAATACGGCATCAACGAAAGTTTTACATTAGACATGACCTTACTTCCCGATTTTAGTCAGGTACAGAGCGATAACGTAGTGAAAAATCTAGGCGCGTTTGAAGTCATGTTTAACGAACAACGCCCATTTTTTACAGAGGGGACAGATTTGTTTTCGCTAGGCGATTTGTTTTATTCGCGACGTATTGGAAAACGACCTACGCGTTTTTTTAGCGCACAATATCAACTGCAAGAAAACGAGCGTTTGGTTAGTAATCCCTCGCGCGCGCGCTTGATCAATGCTTCTAAAATTTCGGGAAGAACGAATGAGGGACTTGGTATTGGTATTCTCAATGCGTATTTAGACAATACGTATGCGGTAATTGAAGATACAATAACTGGTAAAAGAAGAAATTTTTTAACCGAACCACGATCAAATTACAATATTGTTGTGGCGCAAAAACAATTGAAAAATAGCTCTTCGGCATACCTCATCAACACCAATGTTATTCGCAATCAAGGATACAATACGGCCAATGTTACAGCGGGAGGTTTCCGATTAAATAATAAAAAGAACAGTTGGCGGGTAAGTGGCGACGGTGCTGTTTCAAACATCCTTCGTCCGATTGATTCACTTGACGGGCAATTTAACTCAACACTGGGTTATAAATACTTCATTCGCCTTGCCAAGACGAGTGGAAAATGGCAATATAGTTTTGACCGTCGGGTATTTAGCAAACATTACAATGCAAATGATTTGGGCATTACCTTCCAAACAAATTTTGCTAGTCAAAATGCCAATTTATCTTACTATATTTTTAATCCGGTTAGACGAACTCTTTTCGCGAATTATTCTATTGGAACAAACTATCAATACAATATTGAAACGGGTGAACTGAATAGCTTTTCGATGTATGTGAACGCGTATGTGCAGTTCAAAAATTTCAGCAGTATGTTTTTTGGTGTCGATTGGTCGCCACTCGATCAACGCGATTATTACGAGCCACGTGTTGAAGGCTACCATTTCAATGTATATTCCAATGTGGGCTGTTATGGCGGCTGGAATAGCAACAGCAACAAACCGTTTTCGTATGGCTTCAATATTTATACGGGAACTACTTTACGTGGTACGGCTTCTATTCCATTAAATCCTTGGATTGGTGGCGGGCTAAATACAACGTGGCGCGCGGGAGATCGTTTTAAAATTTCTTTTTTCCCCTATTCGCATAATGATTTTGGTGATCGTGGCTGGGTCAATATTGATGAATACGATAAGATTGTTTTTGGCCGACGCATCATTCGTAATTTGGAGAACTCGCTTGAGGTTTCGTATGTGTTTATGCGTGATATGTCCATTTCATTAATCTCCCGCCATTATTGGTCTTCGGCACACTATACTGGTTTTTATTCGCTTGATAGTGAGGGCGAGTTGGTAGATTATCCTACTTATAACGGTTACCACGATTTTAGTTTTAATTTTTTCAGTGTTGATATGGTTTACCAATGGATTTTTGCTCCGGGTAGTACGTTGAGTATTGCATGGAAACAAAACATTCAAGCAGAAGAAGCCATTATTGACTACCATTATGGACACAACCTGAATAAAACATTCCAAGCACCACAATTCAACCAACTTTCTATTCGGGTTTTATATTTCATTGACTATATTTTTGTTCGAGAAGCCTTGAACCGAAAGCATTAATTTTCGGCCTTGTTTTTGTATCTACACCATAAGTATTTCTGAGCGTATTAAGAATGCAACAATCGTTGTACCTTTAGACCAATACTTCATTGTGGTTGGCCTTTCATCACATATTCAGTCATTGAGCGACACCGATCTCGTAGAGCGTTTCCGGGAAACTGGCGATTCGCTCTGCGTGGGCGAATTATTTCGTCGTTACAGGCATTTGGTCTATGGTGTGTGCATGAAATACCTTGCCGATGAAGACGAAAGTCAAGATGTGCAAATGCAGGTGTTTGAAAAATTGCTGACCGATTTGCAACGGCATAAAATTGAGCAGTTCAAGGGTTGGCTATACATGGTTACCAAAAATGAATGCCTCATGTATTTGCGGAGTCAGAAAAGTAAACGCTTGAAGGAGCTTGAATTAAAAAAAGATGGGGCGTTTATGGAAACGGAAGAATCGTTGCATCTTTCAGGTATAACCAGCAAAGAATTGCAATTGCAGGAAATGGAAAGCTCGCTCAACGATCTGAATCCGCATCAACGGGTTTGCATTGAACTCTTTTACCTGCAACGCAAATGTTACAAAGAGATTGCCGATCAAACAGGCTATGATATATCGGAAGTGAAAAGTCATATCCAGAACGGGAAACGAAATTTAAAAATACTGCTTACGCGCAAACAACATGGCTAAGTTGCCTCCATACGCTAAACTGCCCGACGAGCCTTGCCTCACCGAAGCAAAGCTATTCGCCTATCTCGACGAACAGCTTTCGCCTGCGGAACAGCACGAGGCGGAAGCGCACTTGCTCGACTGCGCCATGTGTAGCGACGCGCTCGAAGGTTTGGCCATGCTCCAAGATCGGAAGGCAATTCATGCCCTACTTCCGCTTGCCGCGGCAGCACCAGTAACTGAAACAATTCCAGAAGAGCACGATTCTAAAAAAGTAATTCCTTTATTCCGTCGTCCTGCGGTATGGGCATCAGCGGCAGTTGTGGCCTTATTGCTCGGCGTTACGGTGCTCCTGAAAATTGGCATTGGCGAGGCAGAAAAACAACAGGTAGCCGATGTTGTACAAGAAGAGAAAAAACAGGAAGCAACTGCCCCCCGCGCAGATTCCATCGCTGCAAATACCATGCAAGAGCCAGCGCAAATTGGTCCTACCGATAAAGCTAAAAATATAGCACCTGAGCTAACGGCCAGCGAAGTAACTGAACAAGCGAGTAATGCAGTTCCTGCCGACGATGTGGTTGCTCCTGCTCCTGTTGTTGCTTTACGAGAGTCTAATGCTCCAATTGCCAAAGAAGAAACTGATTTCAGTTATAAACAAGATGATGCGAAAGATCAGGATGCTGAAAAACAACAAACATTAGAACTCGAAAAAAACGAATCGAAAAAATCAAATACAGCAACGCTGAACAAATCAAGAAACCGAAGCAAAACAGCAAAACCAAAAACAAAATCCAGATCCTTTGATCCTCCAGCATCCAATGCTGGTGCAGCGCGCACTGAAGAAAAACTAGGCGATGCGTCGGGCAATACTTATGACGAAAACAATAAACCAAGTCTTGACAGCACACCCGGAAAACAAGCACCTCATCCACTCAAAGCATCTGATCGCGATTTGGATTTGTCTTATACCAATGGTGTAAACTTATTAGCTGCTGGTCAAGCGCAAGCATCTATCGCGTTCTTTGATGAGGTAATAAAAAATCCTGCTCATCCGCATTACGATGATGCACTCTGGCAAAAATCACAAGCCTTACTCAAACTCAATAAAAAAGTTGAGGCGAAACCAGTCTTGGAATTGCTCGTCAAAAGAAATAGTAAGTACAAAGCGCAGGCTGAAGAAGAACTGAAGAAATTATAATTCGATTTATAGACACAAACCGCTTATAGCACGAAGAGCGGAGAAACAGAGCGAATAGCACGCTCTCCGCACTTCGCACTGTTTCTGAGGCATTTGATGCGTGAAATTTGAAGCTTGGAAACTGGAGCTTGGAACTTGGAGCTTGGAAACTGGAGCTTGGAAACTGGAGCTTGGAAACTGGAGCTTGGAAACTGGAGCTTGGAAACTGGAACTTGGAAACTGAAGCTTGGAGCTTGGAATCTGACTTTTTTTACTTTTTCTTTCTCAATTTATTCGCGTCTAAGAAATAAATCAACTTAAAGGAAAAACTATTGCTTTGCGGCGAATCGAGGAGCAGATTCACATCGTTGAAATAATCCGTCGGTAAAAATTGTCCTGAATTTAAAATGCTATTTTTCCAAACCACGCTCAACTCACTGCCTGGGAGAAATTGCCAGACATAAATCAAATCAATATTAAAAGCATTGAAATTAACATCCAGATTTCCTGCGAAATCAGTTTCTGTCAGTTTTCCTTCCTCGTTCAATGCAAAGTAATCCGTGTATTGCGCTTTTGACCAGTAATGGCGTACACGTAAACTCAACGACATGCGGCTAGTAAAAATATAACTGGCATTGATGATATTGGTAATCGTTGTCAAATCACGCACACCGAAAACAATATCGCCGTTATACATTGTGCCAAAACCAACATTATCTTTTTTCAATTCATTTTCATTGCGAAGCACAAGAAACAAACGATCGTTGACGCGAATGCGTGGTGCAATGATCAATCGTTTGATGGTTCTGTTGCGCTCTAAAAAACGACGATATGAAATAGTCATATCGAGCGCGAAACGGCGGCGATAATCGGATGAAAGAAAAGCACCTGCCTCATAATTTTTCGGATATATCAAATAACGACCGGGCGTACGTGTTTCAAAATAATCGTAATTCTTAATTGGTTGCATGAGCCAAGTCAAACCACACGTATGGAAATTTCGGAATGTAAAAAAGTGGCGGCCTTCGATATTGAAAAATGTATAATGCCGCGGTGTATATAATTGCGACCAAGACATTTCTACGCGATTGGTTTGTCGGTTCAAACGCCAAAAAGGTTTGTAGGTATTGAAATTTTGTTCGATGCGCCACGACAAATAATTATTGCGATCTTGATAACCCAGATCGTTTGGATCAAACCGATTATCGACGAGGGCGTGTTTGAGGAAAATGGTATAACGACCACTTACTTTACCCGCAACAACCGAATAGCGACGGCCCAATTTCGGTTGTGTATTTCCGGGCAAATAGAGCGCACTCATATCGGCATACCCTTCAACAGCAAACTTATTTTTTGCCTCGGCTACACGAAACTGAAAACTGGTAACATTGGCATCGCGCGCATGGCCCGCGCGCATCACATTGGTATTCAATAATCCGACGTATGAATTATTTTTCAAAATCTGATCGACTACCAAGACGTTATAATTTGTCAAAGGTTCGGTCAAAAAATCGCGCGATTCATTTGTCGCGAAATCACCAATGCGGGCATAAGCAGGCGCAGACACCGCATTGAAAAAACCTATTCCGGTTTTGCGTGGCGTTCGCCCAGAAATTTTTGTGGCATTGTACAAACGCGCCGTTGCCGGATTCTTGACCACATATTCAGTGCTATCTAATGCGGCATTGACAGCATTATAACCCGATGGTCGCGCACCAATGCGACGTGAATAAAACAAATCGTTTTTATTGAAAAGCTCCGTTCCTTCGGTGAAAAAATAACGCCGCTCATCAAACTTTACTTCAAATGGCGAGAGATTCAAGACCACATTATCGCTAATGGTTTGACCAAAATCTGGAATCAGCGTCATATCGAGGGTAAAACTCTCATTCAGACCGTATTTAATATCCATGCCGCCATTGAGCGAGTATGCATTCTCACCATCAAAATTTTCGGCATAGCCAGAAACGTATGGCAGAAAAGCCAAACGCAAAGGCGAAATAATATTCGCAATTCCATTCAAATCGCCGCATTGATTAACAATTCCATTCACAGCCGGATCAACCGGATTCCAAAAAGAAACTTCGCGGTAACGGCGAATGATACGCTCGGCATTAAATCCCCAAACCTGAATGCTATCTTTCGGGAAACGCAATGATGCAAATGGAATTTTTAATTCTGCCACCCAACCCTCGCCATCAATTTTCACTTGGCTGTACCAAACACTATTCAGCGATTCGTCCGACTTATCCAACGTAAAACGCGAATCGGTTTGCACACCAGCCGCCGTTACGGCAAAGAAAAACGCATTGCGCCGATCATGATAAGGATCGAAATAAAAAGCAACCGCATCGGTATTGGTTTGGTAATCGTCGCGCACACCAAATTGATGCAAAATACTATCTGGAGCGGTATCAAATAAACGTGCACCAATGTATAAAGCCTCATCATCGTACCCAATTCGAATTTCGGAACGCATGCGCGAAGCCTTACCCGGATTGGGTTGCTGCTGTGTAAAATCGGTTGCTATGGGAAGTTCGTTCCAACAAGACTCTGTAAGGCTTCCATCAATTTTTGGAACCTGAGCAATTCGCTTGGCTTGCAATACACGCGCATTTGTTTGCCCCTGCATAGATACATGCATAAACAAAAAAGCAAACAGATAAAAAAGCGGACGAATCATAGCGGCGGCAAAGGTAAGAGAAGCCGAGCGGAAAAAGCTGATTTAGGCATGGAAAATGAGGTACTTTTCGTTGCTCTATTTTACGACAAATGCTAAAGGACCATCAGGATTAATCAACGGTTCGAGCGCTTTCCAAGGAATATAACATTGCGTTTGCCAGTTGCCCGTACTTCCCTGACTGTAATACAAATGCAAACCAAACCCATCAATAGAAAAATCGGTGCTTAAGGTAACCGCTTCGCCTTCCATAAAGTTGGCGTCTTTATTTTTCTCCGCCAATGCACGTAATTTTTCTTCAAATCCGGGCAAAAATAAATCGTTCAATGTCAATTTTTTCCCTGTCGAAACCTGATATACCGAACCATCACGCGCGTAATTTTGATTTAACGTGGTGTCCATCCGCCAATGGTAATTAAGTTCCAATGAAATTAAGTCGTGTTGAGCGTATAGTAATTCTGTCTTTGCGCTATAATAACCATAATGAACAACACCCATATCGAGGAGCTTTGAAAGCGAAAGGCTAGAATCAACACCTTGAAAATACAAATTCAAAAAATGTTTCTGCACCAATAACATTTGATTTTTCACATCGGCAACTTGCCCGTATGGCCCATGTTGCGCGATGAATGGCGAAAAACGTGTTGTTATTTCGGTATTGCAAACAGTTGCAAATACCCCATCTTTTTTTTCATCAAAAGCAAGTGCAACTAAGCCGAAATCCAGCATCGAATCAGGATCTTCTTCATCACTACCAGCTGGACTATATAAACCCGCAATATTAATTACCGTTGGCAATGGAGCAAGTTTTGGAGTTGCCTTCCAATTGAATTTATCGGAATTAAACATCAAGGTAAATCCGTTCATACTTTGCGTTGTAATTTCTGCACGCAATTCGCCCAAGCCTTTTTCTCTTCCATTCGTCGCCGTCATCACCCACATTTTATCGGCAACTTGATACGAACCTTGAAAATCAAAAAGCGCAAAACCACGCCAGTCATACACATAACCTTTGCCCCAAGTACCATTGAAATAAGCAAGAACAGTAACCGAATCGCCGAGATAAATACCGCCATAGGTATGAAATCCAAACATGGCTACACGGTTATATTCCGCTTTTGTTAACGTATCGTCAGCTGATGTCGTTGCTTGTACAGCTTTCGAAAAAAAGATGAACACCAGAAGGAAAAACAGAAACACATTTTTTTTCATAGCATAAACTATTGCGACGTGCGTTTTTTTAGCAGCGTGAAAAATTACAGCGGAATATAAATCAGTTTTTTTGTTTCAAAAAACTGATCCTTAAACCAAGTGCTCAAATCGGTTTCGATTTTTTTCTTTCTAACATCCGCTAATTCTTCATTCAAATCGCCGCCTTTGAGCAAGAGCCATCCGTTGGGTAAAGCATTTTGGCCTTGGCGTTTGATGGATTTTTGTGTCCAGCGTTTCAATTCGCTCCATTGCGCCACAGCACGCGAAACAACAAAATCGTATTGTGTATGCAATTCTTCCACACGTTTTTGTTCGGCGATTACATTTTCCAAACCGAGCGCGGTTGTTACTTCTTGCACAACTTTAATTTTTTTACCGATCGAATCGACGAGGTGAAATTTTGTTTCGGGAAAAAAAATAGCAAGCGGAATACCCGGGAATCCGCCACCCGTTCCCACATCCAAAACCGTAGTCCCTGGTTTGAAACGAATGTATTGTGCAATGGCGAGGCTATGCAAAACATGGTGCGTAAAAAACGAATCCATGTCTTTGCGCGAAATCACATTGATTTGTGCGTTCCAAAAACGATAAAGTTCTTCGAGTTGTGCAAAGCGATCAAGCGCTTTTGCATCGAGGTTTGGAAAATAGGATTGGAGCGTATGCAATGTCTTCTATTAAAACTTACCGTGTGTATTTTTCAAGACGTTGTACAAAAACTCACGGGCACGAAAGAGTTGTGCTTTTACAGTTCCTAATGGCAATTCGAGTTGATCAGCAATTTCTTCGTAAGATAATTCCTGAAAATAACGCATCTCAATCAAGGTACGGTAGCGTGGTTTGAGTTTATCCACCAGTTCGCGCAGCATCATGACTTTTTGCTTCTTCATGACATTTTGTTCTGGATCGAGTGCATCTGAGCGCAAGTCCATTGTCATTTCGCCACCTTCATCGTCTTCAAATGGTTGATCGATGGAGAATGTATTTTTGCGTTTGCGACGAATAAAATCAATGCAATTGTTTGTGGCAATTCGAAAGAGCCACGTACTGAAAGCAAAATTGGGGGTGTATTGATGAAGGCGTTTGAATGCTTTGCCAAATGCTTCGATGGTTAAATCTTCTGCGTCGTCTTTGTTATTGACCATTTTCAGCAGCATGAAATAAACCGAGTCGCGGTATCGCCCCATGAGTTCGGCATACGCTTTCTGATCGCCATCTTCTAGCGCTTTACGCACGAGTTTAAAGTCGTGTTGTGCTTTGTCAGAGAGATTTTCGTTTTCGATCAATTCCATTTGCTTTTCCTGCGGAAAATTCGGGCGACGGTGATAATCGGATAAAAAAATTGAAGTGTCAGACTCAATACTAGGGCGTATGGAAGCAAATCGGTTTCATCCAATTTTTTCAACCCTGATCTAAAGGTAAGTATTTGTACTAAAATTTTTAAGAAAATTAGCCCAAGAACGACATATAGCTGAAATCTCAAGACGAGTAAGGTTATTAAGCAGCCTAAAAACAACCATTGCGCAAAAACATAGAAGCCCAACAGGAATTTATGACTCGTTTTGTAGCGTTTTCCGGTTTGTAAATGTCTGAATTTTTGTCGCCACCAACCACGCCAAGTTTGTTCAGGAACAGAATACGTAAAACTCCGTGGATCAATTTCTATAGCGGTATTCTTTTTTGTGGCGGCTTCGTTTACAAACAAATCATCATCGCCAGATGGAATATGATAATGCGAACGAAATCCTTTGTGGCGGAAAAACAATTCTTTGCGGTATGCTAAGTTGCGCCCTACACCCATGTATGTTTTTCGTGCAAGCGAATACGCGAGGTATTGCATGCCAATAAACCAAGCATCGAAACGAATCAGTTTATTGAGCAGTCCTTTTTGTTTTTCGTATGGACCATAACCAAGTACAATTTCTGTTTCGGGTTGAAAACTGGCGGCCATATTTTTAAGCCATACATTGGAATTGGGCTGGCAATCCGCATCGGTGAGGAGCAACAAATCATGCGTAGCACCTTTGATACCCATCATGAGTGCCACTTTTTTTCCATGCGAATAATACTCGTCTTCTTTGATGGTAACAATTTTTAAACGCGCATGTTTCTTTGCAAATTCCTCCAACACATCGCCCGTATTGTCAAACGAGCAATCGTTAACCACCACTACTTCAAAATTAGGGTACTCTTGATCGAGTATTTTGGGAAGAAAATTCATCAGGTTATCTTCTTCATTTCGGGCACAAATAACAATCGAAACGGGTGGTGTATCGGTGCTTGATTCTTTTTTTCTGAAACGTGCTACACGGATGAAGAAAAACAAATAATAAAACAAGTGAATAAGAAAAGCCAGCACGAGTGTCCAAAACACCAGCATGCCCACAGAAATCAACGTCAGATCAGAAATCAATTGCTCCATAGCGAAGCACAAAGGTAGCCAGACGGTTTGCGGTGGTGGTAGATTTTAAATTGGGATTTGAACAAAGAAATTAACAGGCGCATGGCTAAAAAAATTACTTTTACGGCAACAAGACCCACTTTAACAATGATAAAGAAAACCCTTCTCCCTACCCTACTGATCCTGTGTTTGGGATTGGCCACAGCATTTACAGCAGCAAAAAATGGTGGCGACTCATCTACCATCAAAAAAGGCAAATTCACCGTCGCTGGAGGTCTTGTTACACCCGAATGGAAATTAACATCGGCCAAATCGGGCTTGGGCGATGCGGAGCGTACGCGTGATGGCTACAATAAAACGCATACTTATGATAGCCGCGGCATTGTCATTTTTGAAAAATCTGTCGATAAAAAACCAACGGGCATTGTCAGCGAAATCCAGTTTCATTACAGCGTTCCTGAAGCAAATGATGTAACACCAAAATCGACCTTTTCGGGTTCTTTAAAAGTGGATAAATTAACCGTAACGCAATCGCTTTCGGCAACTACCATGTTGGCCAAATTGAAAGGTTGGAAAAAAACAGACAGCTATATTGAGCATTCTTACCGAATGGCCAGTAAAGGCATTTACATTTATTTTCAATTCAATGCCAGCGAAACGTCTTTGGTGAAAGTGAGTGTTGGTCAAGACAAAAAATAAGGTTTAACGTTTTCATTTGATTTAGCGCATTTGCTCCTCGCAAATGCGCTTTCTTTTTACCCACGAAGCGACAACAAATTCCTACCTTTGCGGCTCGTGAAATTTGATCTTCTTCATACCGATATTCAGAGTAAAGCACGCGCCGGACGCATCGAAACGGATCACGGCGTGATTGAGACTCCGATTTTTATGCCTGTCGGAACAGCGGGTACTGTTAAAGCTGTTCATCAGCACGAGTTGCGCGATTCAATTCAAGCGCAGATTATTTTGGGCAATACCTATCATCTGTACTTGCGTCCGGGCCTCAATGTCTTGGAAAAAGCGGGCGGGCTGCACAAGTTCAATGGCTGGGAAAAACCGATTTTGACAGATAGTGGTGGTTATCAGGTGTACTCGTTATCCAATCAACGGAAATTGACGGAAGAAGGGGCAAAATTCACTTCTCACATTGATGGCTCAAAGCATTTGTTTACGCCAGAAGGGGTGATGGATATTCAACGAACAATTGGTGCCGATATCATCATGGCCTTTGACGAGTGTGCGCCTTATCCGTGCGATTATGCGTATGCGCAAAAATCAATGGGCATGACGCATCGGTGGTTGGAGCGTTGCATTGCGCGGTTTGATAGTACGCCGGATAAATACGGGTATAAACAAACGCTGTTCCCGATTGTGCAAGGCAGTACGTTTCGCGATTTGCGCCAAGTATCGGCAGAATTTGTGGCGGCGCAGGGGCGCGAGGGCAATGCGATTGGGGGCTTGAGCGTGGGCGAACCAGCAGAAGTGATGTACGAATTGACGGAGCTTGTTTGTAGTATTTTACCTGCCGACAAACCGCGTTATTTGATGGGTGTTGGAACGCCAGCCAATATCTTGGAAGGCATCGCTTTGGGTATCGATATGTTTGATTGTGTCATGCCTACACGCAATGCACGGCATGGTTTGTTGTTTACGTGGGATGGGATCATCAACATCAAAAACGAAAAATGGAAAAACGATCATTCGCCACTCGATCCAAAAGGAACGACGTATGTGGATCAGGCGTACTCGCGCGCGTACATGCGGCATTTGGTACACAGCGAAGAAATGCTTGGCGCGATGATTGCATCGGTACATAATCTTGGTTTTTATCTGGATCTGGTGAAACAGGCCCGCGCAGAAATTATCGCTGGTACTTTCCGCGACTGGAAAGACCGAATGGTTAAACAGGTTATGACGCGGCTTTAATCCGTACTTTCACACTTCAATGCAACGTTTCTGGACAAAACTTGATGGCTACATTCTCCGAAAATTTCTCGGAACATTTGTCTATTCGATTGCGTTGATTATTGTGATTGTGATCATTTTCGATATTTCTGAAAAAGTGGAGGATTTTCTGAAAGCAGATTGTACGGTGTGGCAGATTATTTCGGAATACTATTTGAATTTCGTTCCGTTTTTTGTGAATTTATTTAGTCCGTTGTTTACGTTTATTGCGGTAATCTTTTTCACTTCGCGGTTGGCGGCGCGTACGGAGATTGTAGCGATGCTGAGCGCGGGAATTAGTTTTCGGCGTTTGTTGCGTCCGTATTTGGTTGGGGCTACACTCATTTCCATCACGTCCTTGATTTTGAATAATTATTTGATTCCGATTGCCAATAAAACGCGTTTGGATTTTGAGGCAAAATACATTCTCAACAAATATGTTTACACCGAACGCGATATTCATCGGCAGGTTGCGCCGGGCGTATTTGTGTATATGGAGCATTACAACAACGATGATAATATTGGAACACGTTTTACATTGGAAAAGTTTGAGTCGAAAAAAGATGGTTCAATGGAGTTGACGTATAAATTGACGGCAAAAGATATTATTTGGGACAGCATTCGCAGCAAATGGACGATCCGCGATTATGTGATTCGGCGTTTATTGCCGTTGAGAGATTCTTTGCAATCGGGAAAGCGACTGGATACAACATTTAATTTATCGCCAAAAGATTTTGGACGTGCGCAAATGGTGATGGAGACAATGACAGCGGGGGAATTGGATAAATACATTGCGGATGAAAAAATGAAGGGTTCGGATAATGTGCAGTTGTACGAAATTGAGAAACATAAGCGGTTGGCGTTTCCATTTGCAACATTTATTCTAACGTTGATTGGAGTAGCGATGTCGAGCCGGAAAGTGCGGGGGGGAATTGGTATTCATATTGGTTTGGGTATTTTATTGAGTTTCACCTTTATTTTATTTATGCAGGTGTTTACTTCTTTCGCCGCATCGGGTGTGATGCCGCCATCAGTTGCGGTATGGATTCCGAATGTTTTGTTTGGAATTATTTGTGTGTTTTTATTGCGCCGTGCACCTAAGTGAAAATTTCAAGTTCCAGATTCCAAGTTCCAAGTTCCAGATTCCAAGTTCCAGATTCCAGATTCCAGATTCCAAGTTCCAAGTTCCAGATTCCAAGTTCCAAGTTCCAAGTTCCAGATTCCAAGTTCCAAGTTCCAAGTTCCAAGTTCCAAGTTCCAAAGCACAAGTTTCAAGTTCCAGATTCCAAGTTCCAAGTTCCAGATTCCAAGTTCCAAGTTCCAAGTTCCAAGTTCCAGATTCCAAGTTCCAAGTTCCAAGTTCCAGATTCCAAGTTCCAAGTTCCAATGCACAAGTTTCAAGTTCCAGATTCCAAGTTCCAATGCCGAAGCTTCACAGATACTTCTAACTGCTGACAAATGAAAGCTCTGTGATTTCAAATCGCTTTGCTTGTTTTATGCATGAGATCCGAGGTGCTTTCTCGCTAATGGAGTCTTTATTTTAAAACCACCCATATCTACAAATCGCAACACACTAGAACTTGGAATCTGGAATTTAACTTTTTTAAAAGATTATCTTTGCTGACTTATGACAGCATCGCGTGTATGGCTTCACCGCCTTATTTTTATTGGGTTAGCACTTACTTGGGGAAGTTCATTTATCTTAATGAAGCGCGGCCTCGATGTTTTTTCAAGTAACCAAGTTGCGGCGCTGCGTATTTTTATTGCGTTTCTTTTTTTCCTTCCCATCAGTTTACCGCATCTGCGCTCGGCCTTGCGCGAAAATTTTGCGGGTGTTGCGGGCATGGGCATTCTCGGAAATCTAATTCCGGCTTTTTTATTCACCTATGCCGAAACAATGATTGCGAGTTCATTGACCGGAATGTTGAATGCCTTAACACCACTTTTCGCGCTGATTACGGGCTTGCTTTTATTTCGTCAACCATTTAAAGGATTGCAATTTCTAGGTGTATTGGTTGCGCTGGCGGGCGCGGTGGGTTTGCTTTCACAATTAAAAGACGAAGGGAACAACAGCAATACCTGGCTTGGTGGTAGCATGGTTATTCTTGCCACACTTTTTTATGGCTTGAGTGTCAATATTATTCGGGCAAAACTCACGGGAATTTCTGCGGTTACGGCTACGGTCTGCGCCATGTGTATCATTGGTCCACCTGCCGGAATTTATTTATTCAGCACCGATTTTTTAGATCGTTTATTGACGCATCCCGATGCGTTGGCGAGTTTAGGTTATGTGAGTCTGCTCGCAATTTTCGGAACGGCACTTTCTGTTATTGTATTTAATGTTTTGATTCGCGAAGCAGGAACCATGTATGCGGCATCGGTAACGTATTGCATTCCGATTGTGGCCATGATTTGGGGAATGATTGACCATGAGTCGATTGGTCTTTTGCATGTTTTGTGTATTGGTGTTATTTTGGTTGGTGTATGGCTCGTCAATCGCGGAAAATAATTTTCTGAGAAAACTTTTTGAGGCTTCATCGGTTATCTTTACGCAATGAAAATCTGCGTTGTTGGTTCTGGAATTGCGGGATTGTCCGTAGCTGCGCGGTTGGCTGCGCGCGGGCACGCGGTGCATGTGTATGAATCGGCAGAAACGCCCGGCGGCAAACTCAGTTCCTTTTTTTTAAATGATTTCCGATTTGATCGTGGCCCGTCGTTATTTACAATGCCGCACTTGGTCGATGATCTTTTTCGCGATTGTGGTGAAGAGGCTTCTGCTTCTTTCAACTATAAAAAACTCGCTATTCATTGCGCTTATTTCTGGAATGATAAAACGCAATTGCGCGCTTATGCCGATGAAGAACAATTTACAGCAGAGATCAAAAGACAACTCAAAACCGATCCACAACCTGTTCTCGATTTGCTCCATCGAAGCGAAAAATTATATCAGCTCACCGGACGTTTATTTCTCGAACGAAGCTTGGAGTTAAAACGTTTTCTCGATCGTGATACATTTAAAGCACTTGTGCGTTTGCCGTTTTACAAATTGTCGAAGACCTTGCATGAAGCCAATTCGGAAATGATTTCGCATCCGAAATTGCAACAGTATTTCAATCGTTTTGCGACATACAATGGTTCTGATCCGTATCGTGCTCCGGCCATGCTTCAAATCATCCCGCATTTTGAGCATGGCATCGGCGCATTTTTTCCGACGGGCGGCATGTATGCCATTACACAGGCCATTGTTGAACTTGCCAAACGCAAAGGTGTTGTGTTTCATTTCGCTTCGCCTGTTGAAGAAATTTGCGTAGAAAATCAGCAAGCAATTGGCATCAAAACAAAAGGAGAACGCGTTTTGTATGATCTGATTATTTCCAATATGGATATGACACCAACCTACCGTCGTTTATTGCCCAAACAAGCTGCACCGGAAAAACTATTGCGCCAAGAAAAATCATCTTCCGCTTTGATTTTTTACTGGGGCGTACGCGGCTCATTTCCGGAATTGCATTTGCACAATATCTTTTTTTCGGATGCGTATCGCGAAGAGTTTCAGCATTTGTTTGCTGTTGACGCACAAACGGCGTTTCCAGATCCAACGGTTTACATCAATATCTCGTCTAAAGAAAAACCAGACGATGCGCCAGCGGGTTGCGAAAATTGGTTTGTGATGATCAACGTACCCAATCACGATGGCCGCGATTGGTCGAATTATGTGCGTGATGCGCGGGAAAATATCATCAAGAAAATTTCTGCGCGGCTAAACGTTTCAATCGCACCATTGATTTCAGCAGAATATGTTTGGACACCAGAGGGTATTGAAACACAAACGTCTTCGTTTCGTGGATCGCTTTACGGCAATTCATCCAATTCTAAATACGCAGCATTTTTGCGGCATCAGAATTTTTCAAAAACAATTTCAGGACTTTACTTCTGTGGCGGCAGCGTACATCCGGGCGGTGGTATTCCGTTGTGTTTGTATTCGGCAAAAATCACTGCCGATTTGATTGGTGAAAAATATGCTGTTTGAAATATTGATTTATAATTTTAGAGCTTCTTCTTTTGTAGCGTTGCAAAAACGAAAGCCCGCCATTGTTTCATGAATGCCGTAGTGCGGAAATCCTAAGGCTTTACATGCTTCATCTCCATAAAAGAAATTAAAAATAATGGCATACGATTCGCTATGGGCATGTTCTTGATAATATAAATGCATCGCATCAAAATCGGTCAATGGTGCTGCGTCTGTTTTCGGAGCAAAACAATTCACATAACGTTCTTGTGCAACATGATCGCTCAATGTTTTAGGTTTTCGTTGGTTCAAAAAATAATGTGTGCGAACGAGTGAAGCGCGTGTTCGTTCGCGGATCAATTGCAATGAAAATTCTTCACTTGACCAAAAAATAGGCGTGCAAAATTTCTTATTGACGAGACCAGCGCAATTAAATTTCATATCGTAATCTGTTGCAAAACGATTTGTCCAACCTCCTTTCAAGTCGTCAGAAAGATTAAATGCGACTTGAAATACCGTTTCCTCAGCAGGCTTTGCGTGTTCTGCATTCCACTGCTGTATTGTTTCGAGCATGATTTCTTCAACATTTAGCGCCTGAAGTTCGCGCAGTTTAGCAAGAACATGTTCTTTTCCCATTGGATTAAAACCACCGAGTGGGAGCAGCAATTCGTTTGGAGAAGAACCTTGTAAAAGTTTTAGATAGTCTTGGAAACGTTCAATCGTCCTTGGTTTCGCATAAAAATCAAGCATCGTAGTAAGTACCGGAAGTAAACGAAACTGCACACGAATCATTTTAAACAAGAATTTATGGCATGTAATTGGGACGAAGAAATTTGTACTGTTTCTATTTCGCGCTCAAATCGGGTGTTCGGTTTTCTTTCGCAAATTCAAGGTTGATGAAATAGGACATGTCAGCGGTATTCAAGACCGTTTCGCCGCGTTCTTCGGCAGCTACACAGCAATTGAAAATAATGTTGGCAATGTTTGCACCGGTAAGATCATATCCAGCCACAACGTCGTATTTGAGATCGGGAGGCATTTCGTAACCCACAGGCTTGGCGAGTTTCCAGATCTGTAAACGTTCGTCGCGCTTGGGTCTTGGAAAATAGGTCATGATGCGGAAACGGCGACGCATAGCACCATCTAAATTATCGAGCAAGTTGGTGGCAAGAATACAAAGTCCATCAAACTCTTCGATGCGTTGTAAGAGATAACTCATTTCGAGGTTGGCCCATTTGTCTTTGGAATCGCTGACATTGGTGCGTTGCGAAAAAAGGGCATCAGCTTCGTCGAAAAACAGGATCCAATTTTTTCCTTGCGCGCGATCGAATAGGCGTGCGAGATTTTTTTCGGTTTCGCCTACCCATTTGCTCACAATCTGCGAGAGGTCAACGCGGAAAACATGTTTGCCATATTCTTTGCCAATAAGCGCGGCGGTAAATGATTTTCCTGTTCCGGGAGGGCCGTAAAACAAAACGGGATAGGTTGCTTTGAGCGTTCCTTCGGCGCGACGTGCAACCTGTGTCCCGATTTTTGCCCATTTCATCACTTCTTTAATTTCGCGCATGGTGGCGCGTTGCACGATCAGGTTTTTCCATTCGAGTTTGGTGGTGAGTAGTGTAGCTGGAAAATCGCGGCCAAAATCGGGACGTGGTTCGCGGCCGTATAGGAGAAAATCGGCAAACTCGGATGCGAGTTCGGGGACTTGTTCGCGTGGTGTTGCAGCAGATGAAGGCGAATTTTCTTCGGCGGGTTTGAGTAAAATAATTTGTTCTTTGATGAGCGTTGAATCGGCAAACAACAATTTCCAATAACGCGCTTGTTCTATATGATTTCCACCAGCAAGCATGTATAATGCTGTTTGCATCGTGGGAATAAAACGCCGCGACGTTTTTTGTAAAAATCCGCCTAAGCGATCTAAGTAATGATCTTGTGCATTGGACCAAGCTTTACGGAAATCGCTCAATAAAAAAGGACGTTGATGAGGCGATAGCGAAAGTAAGAGCAGAAAACGTTCAGCCGCATTGAGATTATAAAATTGCACCAAAGCAGCATAAGGGCCTTGGCATACCGTAATATCAGGCGGCGGCAATTCGGTAAACAGCCAATCATCGAAATAAGTACCATTCGTTGTTTCTTCGAAAGGCATGCGTTTAGCGATCACCTCTTCGAGCCAGTTGTAATCGGCATCAAGTGTGGTGCAGTTAACAGCAATTCCTGTTTCGTTCAATAACTGATCTTGACCATATAATGTTTGGCTGTTGGCCGGATGTTCATGTAAAAACATAAGCAATGTATAAGGATTAATTTTCTACAAGATACAACAAGCACCAGTGCATTGTCAAGATAAATTGCATGTTTTTTTATGAAATTGGTGTAATATATTGACGGCGATTACTTCTGCTCACCATCATACCCTGGAGTATAAACACCATAGCGATTTTTATATTCTTCGGCGGTTTCTGGTTGGCCCATATTTCCATAAAACCCATTTGGGTCAGTACTATCAAGCCATGCTTTTCTTTTCACTTCTTCCGCTTTCTTTTCTTCGTCGCTCTTCACCTGTTCACGCTCTTGCGATTTCCTTTTTTGAATTTCGGATATTTTGTTGTTTACCAAAGTTCTTTGCTCATCAGCTAGTACATCAGAGATTGCTCTCCATGCTTCGGTTGGAGGAAATACAATAGCCATCAAGGCCAATTGTTCGGCTAGCTCATCTGTTAAGATTGCTGGTATATTATTGGGTTGGATGTTATTTATTTTAATGGTTTTACTAGTTCTTCAAAATCAACATAGTAATACGACATTCCGTTAACAACTTTTTGATCTCCATTTTCCATAACAGGAATAGGATTCGATGTCTGCTTAAAATAACCTTCGCGCATAATTATCCCCACATTTAAATGCGTCTTCTATAAACGGATAATTATTTGAGCCGCGGAGATTATCATAACTTTTATTGATACCAAGGATACTTTTGCTTCAAATAATTCGAATAATTATTACTCCATGAAAAATCATTCTTATCAAGAATATCAAAGAGTTTATCTTGAATAATATAAGAATATGCTTCGATGACAGTTTTAGTTCTTGTATTTGAATCTTCAGTAATAGTTTTTATCGTGTTTGCGAATAAATCCTCGGATGACAAGAAATTCACCAACTCACTTGTTTGAAAACTTTCATTTGTTGCTGAATTAACAAGGAATACTTCTTCAAAGGTCATTTGGTAGCGATTCTCAAAAACAAATTTCAATTGCGATTTATCATTTCCAAAAACTATCTCATGATTTGTAAGCGAAACGATAGCATAATTCAACTTAACAAATACATTTTCAAAATACTTGACAATCATAATCGCTTCATCAATATTACTTATGGAGGCTATGACGTCCTTTGCATCTATTCTTTTTGCTGGATACTGGTCGAGAATTGATAACCATGAGAAGTTATTAGACGTTAGTTCTTTTAAGAGATACTTTTCTATTATTATCCCTATCTGTTCCTCTTGACAAATTTTCAGAAAACCATTTGTCGAGACAATTTGCCTATATACTTCTCTTTGTTTATTAAAAGAAAATAGTGCATCTAGAACCAACCAAAGTTTATATTCTTTATCGTTTACTAAAAAAACAAACGAAACTTCATAAAGTGACCTAAAACGGCTATCGTTGTATTTAAATTTCAACAAAAAAATATTATTCCCAAAAGTAGCTTGGGTATTAGATTCTTCAATTAATTGAAGTGACAGTTTCGAAAATAGGTTTCCGTTATACTGCAATATTTTAGAACTTTTTGCTTCCTCCATATTATTTCAATTTATAGGTTGCTGTACTGTGATCGTAAGAGTAATTATACTTCTGAGCTAACCCTTTCTCTCCTTCAATCGCATCCAGCTCTTTTGCAAATGTACCGTTTCTCCATATTTTTGGATCAGAGACGAGTCTAATATTATCACCTCTCTTAAACGCGTCTTCCAAAAACGGGTAATTATATAAGTCCCAAAATTCCTCATTGCCTTTCTTTATTCCAAGTGCTTTTGCTTCATCAAAAGGCATTCCCTCATCGACATATCTCTGAATATGTTTATTTAAAATCGCTTGGTATTCAGCATCGGGCAAATCTAAAAAGTTCATTCCATTTGGATTTGCTTGTGCCATTGCACCACGAGAAAATGAACCATCTGGTAAACCAACTACTTTCAATTCTCCATTTGCTCCAAGAAAATAACGCGTTCCTAAAGATGGATCTGTTGGTATCTCTATAAACTTACCAAGCACCGTCGTCGTCCGATCCATATCCATCACAATATCACCACCAAATCCGCTATACTTAAATACCAAACGCGTGGACGACATTTCGGCAATCAATTTTTGCTGCTGCGAATAAAAGCGAATTATTCCAGCCTCTTCTACCGCTAATAAACCAGAATTGACAAGTTGCTCATATGTTAATCGCATCTGCCCTGTCAACGAATCTGCAATGAGTGTTGTGGGTAAATGAACCGGAACAACATCATCAATCAATCGCTTCCGCGCCAAATCATCCGCACCCTCCAACTCATCCGCCGCTTTCCCTTCCTGAGCCAGCTTCTGCTCCAAACGCAATTGCGCCTCCAAAGCCGTAATTCGGTTTTCAATTCCTAAGCGTAAATTGCCGTAAGCCTCTGCACTCATCGTTCCTTTTTGCGATTCTACATCTGCCAATAATTTGCGCAAACCGGCCAAATCATTCGTTGTATTGATCCACTCCATCAAATCCAAAACCTCTTCCTCTTTAGCCAACAACTTCAACATCGTGGCATACGCCAAGGCCGTCATTTTATTTTTGGCGGCTACTACACCATCTTTCAAGCCTTGCCAAATTGCTTTGTAATTCCGAATGGCTGCCACACCCAAATAAGCCAACTGGAACGTGGCTAAATACATGCTGAACTCATGCCAACCTTTCGTCCAGCCCTTGGGCAACAAATGACCAAACGTACGCGTAATCATATTGCCTACCGAGAAAATAACATCGATAAATCCAAGCACCAAACGCCCCAAACTAATCGCCGCTTTGATTTCGCCAATGCCTATCAACAACGATAAAATATCGACGATCTCCCACACATGATCCACATCTTGTTTATAGCCCAAGCGCAATAAATTGATGGCTGGCATCACTCGCACCTCGCCTTCCTTGAAACCCATATCCTCGTCGTCTTCTACCGAATAGACACCGACCCAATCGTACGGACCAAACTCTAAACCGTCATTAAATAAATCTTGTACCTCTCTTACCAACGGCATAGCCGGCCCTAAATAGGCATCTTTCCAATCGCGGGTTTTGTAAACGATTTTTATTTTTCCTTCTTCCGTCCATGATACATCATACTCGATACCACTGCTGAAAAAGAACAAGCCTAAGCGGCTGTAACTATCCCAGGGAACTGCATTTTTTTGATCGTCTTTTTGGCCGGTTTGTTGGATGGTGCGGACTTCTTGTTCTTTCTTTTGTTTTTCGAGCAAGTTTTTTTCATCAGCAATGGCTTGTGTTTTCTTTTCTTGAAACTGCGCATGAAACTTATCGTAGTTTTCGCCATCAATAGCCGAATGCAACCTATCGTAAACCGTGCCAGTTTCATCACCAAACCAACTGACTAAAGCGGCCATGTCTTTTTCAGGTGTAGCGTTGATGATGCGTAGAATTGTTCTTTCGTCGCGATCGCCAACGCGTGTAAAAAAACTTTCAAAACCACCTTGCCCCACCATTGCATTGATGAGTTCTTTTCGTTGACTTAATGTCAGCGCCGCCAAATCGTCTTCGCCCAATTCTTCAATCAACTCATCGGCAACATCATTTACATCGTGTTCGGCATCAAACGATTTTTTTATGACCTCTTTTGTTCGTTCGCTGCGGCCTCGCGCATCCAAATCGTTTAAGGAACGATCAATAGCCGCTCGTTCGCTGTCGTCATAAGCCATTCGGTGCGAATTCCAAAACCCAATATCTTTTTCATTGCTTAGTTTATCGTAAAAATTTTGTTTTTGGGTAGTTCTTTCTTCCTCGCTTTTTGCACCAGCACCAACACTATTCAAAATTTTTAATAAAATTTTACCTCCATAATTTGCACCCGTATCGCCGTGTACAACCGAATTGTAACTGATTGATTGATGGCTTTTCACATCAGCACCTTTCCAAGCTACACGTGTATAAAGATTCATGCGCTGGTCTTCTGTCAACTTATTGAAAACAGTTTGTGGTAAAGCGTACAATTTATTTTCTTCTTTGGTATAAGAAAACGCGTAAGATTCTTCTTGCAGCTTCACGAGCAAACTAACAGCACGTTTATCATCGTAATACCAAGACGCAATGGATTGGTTTATATCGCTTTTCTGACTTGCAGGCATACGGTCGCGCAAGCGAACAAAACGAATGAAATTTTCTTTTTCTAAATATACTTTGATAATTGGAACTTGATCAATCGGTGTATTGACGATCAGCTTATCGAAATAATCCCAGTCTTCGGTATCGGTTGGACCATCTTCCTGTAAGAAAATTTCTAAACATTTGTATCGTTGCGACCAGCTCATGGCCAATACTTGTTGCGCCGAGAGTTTGGGGAGTTTGGCATTCAAATCTTCTGCGGCATCTTCTGCATCGTCAGCAAAATCGACGTAGTTCATTGTCTCTGTAATCGCCGATTTATCAACTTCGCCTGTAATTGTTTCGCGCGCAGTTTGAAATTCTGCAATGTTATGGTTGTAATCAATCCAATCTTTTAAGCCTTTCTGCTCATATTTGAGAAGCATTTTTTTGAGTTTTGGATCGTCCAATTGCTCATTGGGAACATTGTTTAAAATCAGCACAATTACTTCTTCCTCTTCTTCATCAACATCCCATTCTTCTTCGTAAGCCATGAGAATTTTTTCGCGCTCATCTACCGTAAGCATAAATGCTAAGTCTTTTTTAAACTGCGCATTTCCGGGCTTATAATCTTCTAAAATTTCATCGGCTCCGTTATAGTACGTTTTTATCATCGCACGTAAATTTTCTAATACGGCAGTTTCTACATAACGTTCTACACCATCAATAATATACTTGCGAAAACCATTTCCATTGTCGTAACCGGTTGTCGCATCAAATTCTTTTTGTTTTCGGATGCGTTCTTTTTCTGCATCTTGTTTTTGCTTTAACTCTATTGGGTACCGATTGAATTTCGCTTCTGTTTGCGCATCCCAGAGTCCAGTCCAATGTGCTTTATCTGTTGCGTTGGGCCACATTTTGACTTGTGCGTTGTACACAATTTCAACAAAATGATCGCTCAATAATTTATCGTTGTAGAATTTAATGGCGTTGAGTTGAGCAAGTGCTTCGGATGCATCGGCGCCGACAAAATCTGCGATTTTTTTAAAATCAACAACACGATTCTTATTCAACTCAAAATTCTTATACGCCGAAGCACTCGCCAATCCGGTTCCTGATGAGTACGGCAATTTGTATTTGGTGATGATATTGACAAAATAAAATTTACCGGTTGGGCTGTTTTTCCGTGCATGTGCAAAGGCGGCATTGTAATTCAGTGCTTCGTAAACAGGATGGCCGTTTTTGCGATCTACTTCACGCACGATACGCGCATTCGGAATCGGATCGCCTTCTTTCCACCCATCGCGCAGGGCCATACGCACCCAACGGTTAAACTCCCAAGTATGTAAAGAACTACCAATAGGATTGACCGTTTTAAAAAGTTTCACCGTTTCGTCCCAATGAAACAATATCTTTTGCTCCGCAGTCAATCCGTTTACCACATCAATCAATGGCCGTTCTTTATCGCGCGGATCTTCTTCAACTTCTTCTTCAATTTCAAATACTTCCTCAACCTCTGTGCTAACTTCTTCTTCTACGTTTATCTGTTCGTTCACAACCAGCAAAGTCGGATCAAACAAAATTGGTTCTGATTTAGCGAGTTCGTTTTCTTGAAGTGGTCCTACAAATGTGTTTGTATTCGTTTCGTTTGCGGCGTTGTTCGTTTCAACTTGCGTTTTCTTTTCTTCGGCTTTTCTCACCACCAAAAAATCCTCATCCTCATCACTAACACTCATCGCCAACGCTTCATCTAATGTATAGGCACGTTGCCCCGCCACATTTCCAATGCCATGTTCCTTCCACAACCAATCGCCATAAACCGATTCCCAGAATTTTTTCACTTGCTTGTTTTTGACTTTCAAGACAAGATTTGTTTTTCCTGATGCTTGATTTGTTCTGCGAAGTATTGCTTCTTTACGTTTGTCTGAAAGCTCGCCGCCATTGCCCAGTATTTTAAATGCGTCATCATCGGCTTCATTTTCTACATGAAGATGGTGGTATCGTTTAATGCCTTTAAATACTTCATCCGAAGCATAAAATTGTGCTGACGCATAATCATTGCTTGAAATGCCCATTCCATTGTCCATCTTATTTTTAATGCGCGGCCAATCATACGTCTCAAATTGAAAACGCGCGTCTTCTTCGTTCGCATTGTAACGTTCTGTTTTCGGATCCAACCGATTGTAATCAAAACTTCCCATGACTTATTTTTAAATTCTAAAACATCCTTGCGCGCTTCTAATCGACTCACAAGTTCCGAAAGCGAAAACCTAAAATCAAGGAATGTTTTTGTCGATTTTGGGGGTGTTTTTTTATCGCGCGATTTTATTAAAAAACTAATAGTCAAATACTTAAATCAGTTTCAGGGTCGTTTTTTCATCATCCAGTTTTTGTGAATAGGTGTATTTATTTCTGACCATTCCATCAAGTTAAAATCGAATTAATAAACATAATTTATTTATAAAAATTTAATAATATAGCGGAAGCCTTACCGAATAAGGGTTTCTGCGGCTCCAAAATGACTAAAAAGCCAAAATTGAAATTTTAAGTTCAAAAAGTACGAAGCCTAAACGGTTGTCCGCATGAATCAAGCACCTATTCAAAATGTTATTTCACCGCACTAAAAACAGTTCAACAAGTGGTCAATATGCCTATTTTTGTGGCCGTTGTGGAAAATCCAAAAGTAAAAAATCAATTAGCCGAGCCGTTTTGGCTTTTGTTTGGCGCACTTATCGTGCTCACGGCTTTTTCGTTTGTTCCTACACAATTCATGCTGGGTGGTGTCGAAACCAAACGGGTGCATTTTTTTTCGGAGTTGACCCCAACGGGGCAGTTGAGCAAAGCCAATTGCATTCAACCAGTACTCAACAAAAAAAGTAAAGCGCAGCGCAAAGCTTTTTTGAGTGAAGCAATCGACTCGCTTGCCATTTCGGAATACGGCAATGATTCGCTAGGTGGCTTGATTCATTTTTTCCAAGCCTTGCAGCAACTCCAATCGGGAAAACGTAAAACGGTACGCATTGCGTATTTCGGCGATTCGATGATTGAGGGCGATTTGATCACGCAAGATTTACGCGAAATGTTTCAAGATACATTTGGTGGCGTGGGCGTGGGATTTATGCCTATAACGTCTATTGTTGCTGGCTTTCGCCAAACCGTAATTCATAGCTTCTCGAAAAACTGGAACGACCAGACGATGCTGAAAGCCAACAAAGATCAGGCGGTGGGCATTTCGGGACATACGTTTATTCCGGCATGGTCAGGTATGGTTGTTGATTCAACCAATGCCGAAGCGCAGACGGCAAGTTGGGTAAAATACACCGCTGTAAAACGCAAGCATTTGGATCAGTTTTATACCGTGCGTCTATTTTACGGAAAAGCGGAAGGCAATCAGTTTGTTTCGTTCAACCAACGCAATATTGCACTTGATGGCACACAGACAGTCAATGCGCTTACGTTGCATTCGGGTTCACCCATTCAGTCGGTTTATGCCGGATTTAGTGGAAATGGTCCGCTCGATGTTTATGGTTTTAGTTTAGATAGTGATAGCGGCGTGTTTGTCGATAATTTTTCGTTTCGGGGAAATAGTGGTTTGCCGCTGACGCGGATGTCGCAATCGGTTTTGTCTGGCTTGAATCGCGAACTGGGTTACGATTTAATTATTTTGCAATATGGTGTGAATGTGGTGAACAGCAAACTCAAAGATTACGCATGGTATAAAAAAGGCATGACGGAAGTAGTTACGCATTTGCAACGTGCGTTTCCGGGCACGAGTATTTTACTCGTCAGTGCTGGCGATAAAGGTTACCGCAAAGAGGGTCGCATTACAACCGATCCGGCAATTCCTTATCTTGTGGAATCGCAACGTGCAACCGCAGAACAAACTGGTGCTGGTTTTTGGAATTTGTACGAAGCGATGGGTGGATATGAATCAATGGCCAAATGGACTTCGGGCGATACCTTGTATGCGAATAAAGATTATACTCATTTTAATCACCGCGGTGCGCGCCGAGTTGGACGCATGCTTTATACCGAACTGATCCGTGAATTTACCCGATACCAAAAAAGTAGCTCGTAGCTGCAAAACGTTACTCGCTGGGCTGCTCTGGCTTTTTGTAGCGTGTTCGGATTTGCCTGCGCAAAATCTGCCACCCGTTGCCAAAACGGTTGATTCGCTTGTACTGGCTTATCCATTCATCAACATGGCTAAAAATGTTGTTGCAAACGACAGTGCGGTAATGGATGCGTTTTATGAAAAATTGTGGGAACTGAAACAAGGCAAACGCGATCGGGTAACGGTGGTGCAAATTGGCGATTCGCATATTCAAGCCGATTTTTTCTCTGGCAAAATGCGGCAAAACTTACAGCGTCAGTTTGGCAATGCGGGGCGGGGTTTGGTGTTTCCTTATCGCATTGCTAAATCAAATGAGCCGACGAGTTACAAAACGAGCAATACAGGTAGCTGGACCTATAAACGTAATGTGTTTGAAGATCAAGCGTTGCCAATTGGCATCTGCGGATTTACCGTTCAAACCGCAGATACAAATGCGTCCATTGTGTTAAAAGTGTACGATCAGCCTGGACTGAATTACGGGTTTAATAAAATGACGATTTTCCATTCTAAAGAGCAAAGTAGTTTTCAGCTTTCGGTATGCACGGAGTTTAATTGCATGATGGCGCAGGTTCCGCGCGGGGGCGAAAAATTCACATCGGTTGTAACACTCGATTCGCTCATGCATACGGTCATGTTTAATTTTGCGGCACCAGATAGCATGGCCAAAGAAATTTCGCTGTATGGGTTGTTGTTGGAAAATGGAAAGCCTGGTGTTCAGTACAACATGATTGGTGTAAACGGAGCAGAGTGCAGCGATTACAATGCTTCGGTTTATTTCATGGAACAATTGGTTTTACTAAAACCCGATTTGGTGATTGTATCGCTTGGTACAAACGAAGGGTTTGCGCCGGGTTTCAAAAAAGATGCGTTTCAACAAAACATGGATATTTTGATTCGTCGGTTGCAGCAAAATTTACCGGAGAGTAAAATCATGATGACCACACCGGGCGATTCGTTCAAAAGAGGGAAAAAAGGTCGGGTCAAAAACCCAAACATGACCATCGTGCGCAATACAATGGTTGATTATTGCAACACCAATACACTACCATTTTGGGATTTGTATATGGTGATGGGTGGCTATGGCTCTATGGCGAAATGGTATGTATCGGGTATGGCGCAGAAAGACCGTTTGCATTTTACGCGCAAGGGATATGAACTTCAGGCTGATTTATTTTATGCCGCGCTGATGAAAGGGTATGAAAAATATGTTAGTCAACACCATAATCAAAAGTAGCAGTGGATTTTTTAGGTCTTGACTGGGAACGTGTTTGGAATGTTTTTCGCTACAACGAAAGCGATCCATTGTTGTTTAACAGTTCGTTTTTCTTTTACTTCTTCACCATTTTCTTTGCGTTTTATTTGTTGGTACATCGCCGCAAGTTGACGCGTGTTTTGTTGTTTACCGGATTTTCGCTTTTCTTTTTTTACAAAGCGTGTGGTTGGTATGTGGTGTTTATTTTAATCGCTGCGGTTGTGGATTTCAATTTATCTAACGCGATTTGGAATACGTCGCAAGCGGGTAGGAAAAAATTACTCTTGCTATTGAGTATTGTGTTAAATCTGGGTTTGTTGTTCTTTTTCAAGTACACCAATTTCTTTATTGGCATCGTCAACGACATCGGTGCGGGAACGCTGAATCCCTTGCATTTGGCGCTTCCTGTGGGTATTTCGTTTTATACATTCGAGAATTTGAGTTATACCTTAGATGTGTATCGGGGTCATTTCAAACCGGTTTCTAGTTTTTGGGATTATTGTTTTTTCCTTTCGTTTTTCCCGAAATTGATGATGGGGCCGATTGTGCGGGCGGCAGATTTTATTCCGCAGATTAGGCAAGATATTCAAGTAACGCGGGAAGATATTGGCGAGGGGCTTTTTCTGATCATGAGTGGGTTGTTTCGTAAAGTGATTATTGCAGATTATATCTGGCAAAATTTCGGGAAGTATATTTTTGATGATCCGTCGAAGCATAGCGGTGTGGAATGTTTGTTTGGGGTGTATGCGTTTGCGTTATTTATTTATTGCGATTTTTCTGGGTATTCGGATATGGCGATTGGGATGGCGCGCTGGATGGGATTTAAAATTCCGGCGAATTTTGATAAGCCGTATCAATCGTCGAGCATTACAGAATTTTGGCGGCGTTGGCACATTTCGCTTTCGTCGTGGTTGCGCGATTACTTGTACATTCCGTTGGGCGGGAATCGCGGGGCGGGGCGCGGTACGTGGATTGTTACGGGTTTATTTTTTGGTGGCGCGTTGGCGGCAGGAATTTATTTCGGAGCGGTACAAAATAACTGGTGGTTGCTTGGTGGTTTAGTGGCGTGTTTGGTGATTCTGCTTGTGCCATTTTTGCGCAAACGCGATACGGTTGGCTTCGGAACAAATCTGAATTTGATGAGTACGATGTTGCTCGGCGGATTTTGGCATGGCGCGAGTTGGAACTATTTACTCTGGGGATTTTTGCATGGCTTTGCATTGGCCATCGATAAATTGTGGAATCGTTTTTTCCCTGCCGCAAAAAAATGGTGGACCAAACCCATTGGTATTCTCATCACGTTTCATTTTGTTTGTTTCTGTTGGGTCTTTTTCGCCACTGCAATGCAATTCGATTCGAAAGAGGTATTGACCGAAGGCGAAAAATTTTCAAAGGCAATGGTCATCCTCAATCAGATCGCTTACAATTTTGACACAACAACATTTCTTCCAATGTTGACGGCTTATTTGCCGGTATTTTTAATGATGGCACTCGGATTTGTGCTGCATTTATCGCCGCAATATTTCTCCAACAAATTCCGCGACTTACTGACTTATCTTCCCAATTACGCCCGTTTAATTTTATTGATCGGATTTATCTGGCTACTCGTTCAGTTTAAACAAGCCGAAACAATTCTGCCAACTTACTTGCAGTTTTAATAGGGGTTGATTTTCCTGCGCACATTCCTCTGCTAGACATGAGACGAGAGACATGAGTCTGAAGTCGAAACCCTAGAAGCCCCTAGATCGTATAAGAATCAGGCTAGTCGTGAGTTTCACGTGAAGTCTGTTTGCAGATGATTGGCAGTTATTTTCAGTTGTTTATGCTAAAGTCGTTACTCGCTGCGTTACTAATTATTCACCCCTTAAACCCTAAACGCAATGGGAGTTATTCTAAGAGAAAAGAATTTGTCAAAAGGTGGCGTATCGTTCTACCTAGACATTAACCACAACGGAAAACGGTGGTACGAATTTCTGAAAATTTTAGCTTATGGCAACCGCCGAAGCGAAGAATTTACAGAAAAAAAGAAATTGGCTGAAACGGCCCGTTCAACACGGGAGTATCGGCTTACGGTTGAACAGCTTGGCATGAAAGACAAAACGATCAAGGAAAAGGATTTTTTCGAGTTTTTGCTAGAAAAAGCCGCCTTGATGAAATCACCGCGACAAGCTAAATACTGCATCACCCTGTTAAAAGACTACACAGGTCAAGAGAGCCTAGCCATGACCGAATTAACGGTGTCATTTTTGCAAGGCTTTCAGACCTTCTTGGTCAAACGCAAATTGCATGTAAATAATTGTAGTGGTATTGTTCAATATATGTCAACGGCCATCAATAAAGCCGTATCAGATGGCTACATGAGTGAAAATCCGTTCCCGAAAGTCTGGAAAAATCACAAGTTTAGAATTATTAAATCAACACCTAAGTTTTTATCCATTGAACAAATTGAGCATTTAACAAAGACAGGACAAGGTGTCCACGATGAAATAAAACTAGCCTTCTTTCTGTGTTGCTTTTGCGGGATTCGGTGGGTGGATTGTTATGCTCTAAAATGGAATCAGATAGCAAACCAAGAGATTGACGGCAAAAGCTATCCTACTTTATTTGTTGAGCAAGAGAAAACAAAATTAGGGGTTTACATTCCACTATCTGAACAGGCTATTTCGATCTTTAAGCAGCGCAAGGAAATGGCTAAAGATGAAACACCTAGTTCTTTTGTATTTCCTTACCTATGTTCGTCGCCTGATTATGCTACGAATTACGCAAGGATGGCGTTTGGTATGAAGAAATGGCAAAAGCAATCAGGCATCCATGTACATTTTCATAAGGCGCGGCATACATTCGCAACGCTCACACTTTCACAAGGAGCAGACCTATATACGGTTTCAAAATTGTTGGGGCATTCGGATATTAAAAATACGATGATCTACGCCCGTGTGGTGGATCGCTTGAAAGTTCAAGCTATTTCCAATCTTCCGACGATCAAATCAGATTTATTGATGAAATCGGATGATGCCCCGAAAGAGAATCCTAAATCCCAAAAAACAAAGTCCAAACAAAAGCCAAGAAAAGGAAAAGCGGCATAGAAGTTTGAGTGAATAAAACCCAACGGGGGATTTTGGTAAAGCCAAAATCCCCCGTTTCTTTAGTATTGAGTTAAATACAGAGAATCGAATTTCTGATTTTAAAGTTTTGTAAAACACAACAATTCACAACAAATTATCTATAAACACAACAACCTACAAATGCACAGAAAATAAGATTTGGAGATTCGTATGGTAAACTAAAAAAGGAAAGCCATGACAGACGAATTGATTGAAAAACTCTTGCGAAGGATAGATCAGCTAGAGCGCATGATACAGGACAACACACTTTCACAACGCATCGTGTTGAATTTTAATGAGGCCGTAGCCTTTCTCAACATCTCATCCTCACAACTCTACAAAATGACGTGCAAACGTTTAATTCCCTTTTACAAACCAAACGGAAAGATCATTTTCTTTAAGCGATCTGAGTTGGAGAACTGGATGCTTAGTAAACGCCGCATGACAGTTAACGAAATGAAATCAACGGCGCAAAAACACTTATCCTCTTGAAACGGGAAGGTATTGAAATACGGCAATTGGATTAATTTTGAAAATGAGAATTTACATGTCTTCACACTTTTTTTCAATACCAACGCAACAATTGTATATCCGGTACGTTTAACAAATAACTGCAATACTCCGAAAAACGTTACGTTAAATAAGGAGGAGTTATGAGTTTTAGATTTGTAAATAGTACGAATACCCAATTTTTAATCTTGATTCTTTGTTTTGATTCACAACAAAGCAATAAAGATACCCCGCTATTGGAGTTAAATTTAGTTGATTCAATTCGCACAGGGCAATTAACCCCGAATGATTGCCCATCTCCCAGAGTAAGAAATAATGCTTTCGATTCACTCGATTGCATCAAAAGAAGCGGCCCTGCCAATACCATGAGTATTGCAGAAGGCAGGGCCGTCTTCTTGTTTAGCAAATTCGTATTTCCGATGTCTAACTAAAACGAAACGACCATGAAACAAAAACAAGCTAGTTAATTTACGGAATGTCAAATTTTTAAAACTTTTACTGTTATGAAATCCCCTAAAACTGAATACATCACCTCAGATGAGGTGTTACTGAAATACCCATGTTTACAAGCAAGGTATAACTGGAATATCACAAGTGCAGGAATATTACACTCGCTTGGAATTTTGCACGGCAAGTATTTGCGTGGAAAACGTATGCTTTTAATCTCTGTTGAATCTTTGAAGAAGTTAATTAAGTACTACAAAGAAGACATCGAAGAATCACGTCATTTGTTTGATGAGATGTAACAGACAAGAATAATTTCAAAGCCCTTTGGTATAAAACGCCAAAGGGCTTTTTTTATTGCCATTTTTTAGAAGTGCAAGACTATCAGTAAAATTTACTTGTATGCAAAATGCACGGTTATACTACATTCCATAGAGGATAAGTTAAAATATTAGTAACGTAAGTTGAGGTGAATATAAAATTTGTGTCGGAATATATTCAATGCCTTTTCTAGTATTGATTTGATGCAATAAAATAAATTACTCAAGCACGAATGCCACTACCAGATAGTGTTTCAATGGTTTTGTGGTAAACTCTTGCGCAAAAAATGAGCGGAACTTTGTTTCAGAAATTCAATTCTAAAAATGCGAAGGCCAAGCAAAAAAAGAATTGTATGAGCGAAAGAAAAGTATAACTCTTAAAACAGCTAATCATGCTTACTAATCGAGAAATTGAAATGCACATGAAGGCAGGTCAAGATTACCTGAATGAACTTCACAAGCGCATTGAACTGGGAAATGCCACATTGAAAGAATTAGAAGAAATTTCTGAACGCCATAAAATGCACCCTTACATTTTATCAGCACTAGTTCTAGTTGGAGTAATTCATGCAACGGTTCAATTCCCCAAAGACTTATCTCCAGTTCGGGTCTATTTTCTGGAATACCATATTTCCTATTCTTTGGATTGGAATTTACCAGATGATTGCAGTATTCC
>JAAFIA010000049.1 GCA_013298545.1 Bacteroidota bacterium
CTAGGATTCTCGCGTTTTTTAAGCAAAGCGGCAGTTTCTTTCTGAAGCTCTTCTTCGTTGAGAAAACTAACCATGTATTTGAGCTTGAGGTAATCGACACTCAACTCAATATCGTCAGAAAAAGAAAAGACAACATAAGGAGAACGTTCGAGTTCGTTTGATAAATCGTTCAACGCATCGAACATTTCTTTGGAATAAAATTTTTCGTCGTTAAGAAAATGAAGGGTATAACAAGACGAATAACGACTCAGAATTTTTACAGCAAACGAGGGATGGCTATGGTATTTTTCAAAAAACTCCAGGTGATTTGAAGCATCATCGGAATTGAGATTTGACTTGTCTTTGAAATGCAGGTTGCGACGCAAATACAGGTAAATACTATTGAGTGCGCTTTCCGCTTCAATGACTTCGGCATTGCGTTCGAGGTAACGAATGGCTTCCGATTTTTTCTCGCGAATGAATGCTTGTTGCGCAAAAAACTGTAAAACAACACGAGCTGTACTGTAATCTTCTATTTTTTCTGCAACATCGAGCAAAACTTCGGCCAAACGGTTGGCATCTTTTAGTTTTCCAGCATTGACCAGTTTCTCGATCTTTTGAATATTGTGAGCGAGGTAGGATGGATAATTCCGGCTCAGGTAGCCTGAAAGTTTAAAGGTGTGATGCGAAAGTTGAAAGAATTTTTTCTTAGAAGCCGTATCTGCTTTTTTATAGATGGCTTTGCACAATTCGTCTGAATCCTGCTCTTCCCAACCAATTTTCAGGGCCGCGTGAAGTAGTTTCAACGGAAGTTCAGCCTTGCTTTCTTCCAGGTGTTTCTGAAATTCTTGCAGGTGAAAATCGTCAAGCAATACGATAACTTTCTGAATGCTTAGCATACTAAAATCGGGGGCTGTCCGCGATAAAAATAACACTTTGTCTGATTTATTCAACTCTTGATCCTTTTTTAGCTAAAATTCTACACCCACCTTTGCTCAAATTAAACTTCAATGACATGAAAAAACTGTTTTTCTTATTTGTATTCTTAATGGGTTCTGCGATCGTATGGGCGCAGCCGTACAATGTCGGACACGTCCAAATTACGTATAATGATCCCGCCCGCAGCAATCGCGCCATTCAAACCGAATTGTATTACCCTGCCACTGTTGCTGGTGAAAGCACGCCAATGGTCAATGGTCAGTTTCCAGTTATTGTTTTTGGCCACGGTTTTGTCATGGTTTGGAGTGCTTATTCGAATATCTGGGACAATCTTGCACCGCAAGGTTATATTCTTGCGTTTCCGCGCACAGAGGGAAATGTAAGCCCCAACCATGCTGAATTTGGAGCAGATCTAGCATTTCTTGTTGCTAAACTTCAAAGTGAGGGAGCTACAAATTCAAATTCTATTTTTTACAACCACGTCAACACGAAATCGGCCATCATGGGGCATTCCATGGGCGGCGGCAGTTCATTTTTAGCGACGGCAAACAATACCAATATTACCACGATGATTTCGTTTGCGGCAGCCAATACAACACCGTCATCAATTGCAGCTGCGCAACAAGTAAGTGTGCCCAGTCTTGTGATTTCGGGCCAAAATGATTGTGTTGCGCCACCAGCACAACATCAAATTCCCATGTACGACTCACTCGCATCGGCTTGCAAAGCATACGTCGAGATTTTGGGCGGCGGACATTGTTATTTTGCTGAAACAAATTTCAATTGTTCATTTGGCGAAGGAACGTGTACACCCAATCCAACCATTACGCGTTTGGAACAACAAGATGCGGCACAAGATTTTGCGGGAATGTGGTTGGCCTATTATTTAAAAGATGATTGTGCTGCTTGGACAAATTTTCAGGATTCGCTCCAAAACTCGGTACGTGTTGCTTCGCAATTTGCTTGTATGCAACAAACACCTACCATTACACAAAACGGAAATCAACTTCAAAGTACGCCTGCAAGCACATACCAATGGTTCCTCAATGGCAATCCAATCAACGGAGCTACGGCGCAAACATATATACCCTTGCAAAACGGAAATTACACGGTAGAAGTAACTTATTCTACGCTTTGTCCGGTTGGTTCAAACACCATCAACTGGCTTTCTACGGGCATTGTGAATTTTATTGCGGACGAACAATTTATGGTTTATCCAAATCCGGCCAACGATGCGTGTATGCTTCAATTCACGAGTTTGAAAGATGCGGTTGTTACAATCACGATTACCGATATGCGCGGTAGTCTTGTGTTGGAGCGGCGGATTCGTGCGGGGGCGGGCGTTCCGATACAACACAACTTAAATCTAACTGGAATCGAAACAGGCATGTATCAACTCACGCTACAAGCCGAATCGGTTCTGATTACGCGCAAGCTCATAAAACAGTAAGTCCTACACATTTGGCTGCTGTACGATGGATGTATTCAAATCCCAACATCCGTCTTCCTAAATTAAAAAGTCCCGTTTCAGCAATCTTGCAGAAACGGGACTTTTTTTGTGGTATTCTTTCATTATAAACCTAAAGCAAGCCAATTGATGGGCATTTCGTTGCGTTGCATCAGGAAGAAATTGGTTTTCGAGAAATGGCGGCAGCCAAAAAATCCGTTTGCCGAGTACGGTGATGGATGTGCTGCCTCGAGAATATGATGTTTGGTCATATCAATCAATGCGCGTTTGGCCTGTGCGTGGCGGCCCCACAAAATAAATACAATGCCTTCGCGACGCTCTGAAAGTGTCCGAATTACAGCATCGGTAAATATTTCCCAACCTTGTCCTTGATGCGATGCCGGAGAATGTGCACGAACGGTTAAGGTTGTGTTGAGCAATAAAACACCTTGTTTGGCCCATCCCGACAAATCACCTGTTTTGGGATAAGGCACATTGAGGTCTTTCTGCATTTCTTTAAAAATATTGACTAACGATGGTGGGTGTTTGATTCCATCGGAAACAGAAAAGCAAAGGCCATTGGCTTGATTCGGGCCGTGGTAAGGATCTTGTCCTAAAATAACCACCTTTACTTGATCAAATGATGTTTGGTTGAAGGCACTAAAAATCAGTGGACCTGGCGGATAAACCGTGTGTTCGTGTTTCTCTTGAACGAGAAACTGTTTTAGGGCTGCGAAATACGGCTGGTGAAACTCTTCGAGTAAAGCTTCTTTCCAACTATCGCCAATTTGGGGTGCATTTGAAGTAGTAGTTGTTGTCATAAGTTGTTTTAAATCAAACAGATAAATCGGCTATGGCCGCAATCCGAAGGTGTAAGTTTTCCGTAAATTGAATGAAATAAGATTCCAAAATTAATTCTTTTTGGCTTGTTAATAAAATTTTCGTCTAATTGGTCAGGCCAAAGTTCAATCCAACTACTTTTGCATGGTATTTGTAAAACCCTGTATTACAACAAAACAACTCTCAACCAAATGAAAAAAATTGCTATTCTCCTCGCTGCACTCATGATCACCGCTGTATCGTTTCAATCGTGCAAAGCACGTGGCGAAGATTGCGGAGCTTATCAGGGAAGCAAAAAATCTTCACGCAGTCACCGTTAAGCATTTATTTGCCCCGAACTTCGTTAAACCAAGTTCTTGCTTGGTTTTTTTATTTTATGCAACTCAAAAACCTCGATAACTTAAGTCTGTTAGCCGAAATTAAAGCCGCATCACAATCAAAAGCGGTTTTGATTTTCAAGCATTCGACACGTTGCTCCATCAGCACAACGGCGTGGTCGCGACTTCAGCGTCAATGGACTGATTTGCTCGAAGGAATTCCGGTATATTACCTCGATTTATTGAATCACCGCGATATTTCCGGCCAAATTGAAGCGGAATTTTCGGTGGTTCACCAATCCCCGCAAGCTTTATTGATCGATAAAGGAATTTGCACGTACCATGCATCGCACCTCGATATTCATGTTCCAGACATCGAATTACATGCGGGCCTTACCAATTAAAAATTACGACTTGCTTTAGATCAGGATGCAAACTCAATGCAACAGGGCAAGTGTGCGCGGCGCGTTCGAGTATGATGCGCTCTTTTTCTGAAAAATTCCGCTTCGGCATTTCAAATGTTACATGTACTTCGGCCACCCGACGCGGATCGGCTGCCATAACTTTACTCACAGCTACTTTTGTTCCCGACAAATCGAGTTCCATTCTTTCGGCAGCAATGCCCATGATCGTCATCATGCAAGCCGCAAGCGAAGTTGAAAGTAAATCTGTTGGCGAAAATGCTTCTCCTTTGCCGTTGTTGTCGAGCGGAGCATCCGTCATAATCGTATTTCCAGAACGAAGATGAACAGCCGAATTGCGTAAACCACCGAGGTATTCTAAATCTGCTATGTGCATAAAACAAATTTTAGCCGAATGCGTTATAATCTTATTACCTTTGTTAAAGCATTCCCACGCAAAAATAAGCGTTCATGCACAAAAAACTAATTTTCTTTTTCGCGCTCGCAACTCTTGCTATTCCGGCAATTGCTCAAGTAGAAACCCAAACGGTTCAAACAAACAGCAATGCTTTTGAGGAAACAAAAGTCCTTTATCGAAATGAAGCGACTGGTGGACTCATTGTACACAGTCATGGCTTTGGGTTTAATTACCGTCGCGGCAAACACGTTACAGGTTATAAGAAACGTATTTTTGAAATGGAGTTGGTGAATTACCGCCATCCCAAAGAAATTAAAGTTGTTAATCCAGCCTACGACAATGCCAAAGGATATTATTACGGTAAACTAAATAGTTTATTCATTCTTCGCCCCGGCATTGGTTTTCAAAAAGTCGTTTATACCAAACCCGATCGCAACGGCGTTGAAATTCGGTTTGTCTATTTCGTAGGTGTTTCGCTTGGTCTTGCGAAACCGATTTATTTAGAAATTTTAAAAGAAACGCCCATCAATTCGCAATACGAATTGGTAACTGAACGCTATAATCCTGACGAACATTTTGTTGATAATATCTATGGCCGCTCGCCCTACATTCGTGGTTTCGGTGAAATGAAAATTCATCCTGGAGCTTACGGAAAAGTTGGATTTAGTTTTGAATACGGAGCACTCGACGACGATGTAAAATGTCTAGAAACAGGTGTTATCGTAGATGGTTATCCTAAAGTAATTCCGTTGATGGCCAATCAACACAACCAACAAGTTTTGGTTTCGTTGTACCTGCATTTTGCGTATGGCCGAAAATGGTTTTGATTATTCACCACTTATGCAGCAAGAACTCGTGGAGACGACCGAATTACCCCGCTTGAAAAAACCAGATTGGTTGCGTGTAAAATTACCAACTGGAGAAAATTACCAGAAAGTACGGGGCTTAGTTGATAAATATAAATTGCATACCATTTGCGAAAGTGGCAATTGTCCGAACATGGGCGAGTGTTGGGGCGCGGGCACAGCCACCTTTATGATTTTGGGAAATATCTGCACGCGCTCGTGCGGTTTTTGTGCGGTGGCTACGGGCCGTCCACTTCCAGCAGATCCAAACGAACCCATGCGTGTAGCAGAATCGGTAAAACTCATGGGGGTAAAACATTGTGTTATCACCTCGGTTGATCGCGACGAATTGAAAGATGGCGGTTCAATCATTTGGGCCGAAACCATCAAAGCTATTCGATTACTCAGCCCTGAGACAACTATTGAAACACTCATTCCTGATTTCAAAGGAGAACGCGAAAATATTCAACGCTTAATTGACGTGATGCCCGAAATTGTCTCGCACAACATGGAAACCGTGCGTCGGCTTACACGTCAGGTTCGCATTCAAGCCAAATATGACCGTAGTTTAGAAGTGCTGAAATTTTTAGGTGAAGGCGGTTGCCGAACAAAATCCGGTATCATGGTTGGCCTCGGCGAAAAACAAGAAGAAGTTCTGGAAACACTAGACGATTTACGACACGCAGGTGTTGAAATCATTACCATTGGACAATACTTACAACCCACGAAAAAGCATTTGCCAGTTGCCGAATTTGTTCATCCCGATACATTTGCATTTTACAAACAAGCGGCGTTAGAAAAAGGATTTCGTTACGTTGAAAGTGGCCCGTTGGTAAGATCTTCTTATCATGCCGAAAAACATTTATAGGTTTTAATTGTTTTATTGGAAATTGATGTTTAGCTTTGGTTTTCATTAGAGGTTTAATTTTCTCACATCCCCCCATATTTTCTTGAAGTAAATTCGGCGCGTCCTATTCTATGGTCATGCGCACGTGATTCTTAATTTCTATTTGTTGAATAAAGTCAAACAAATTAATAAAAAACTGATTATCAACAGATTAAAATACACTTAAAAATAAACGATTCGGCATTTGCATCACAGAAAAATAATTAGCTTTGAAAACTTAATTTGTAATGCATAAACCGACCTAACCGAGGTTTAATAAACTGTAAAGTCAAATGAAACGAAACAAACTTACGATCGCAGGAACAGGCATAGTCATTGCGGGACTTGCCGTTTTTGGTGTGACTAATTGGCAAAACGCTGCCACTTCGCACTACACGCTTTCTAATCCAGTTGCCGAAATTAAAGGCGGAACTGAAACCGAAGGAGCCGCCGGAGCTGGTCAATGGTGGTTTAACCGCGTCAAAAATCCTGCTGGTCAACTCGACTACGCTGCAATGTATGAAGTTGCGCAACGCGCACAACAAACAGCAAACCAACGCAACAACAACCCATCTACTGCTTCTGTAAATTGGACAGAGCTTGGTCCAGACAACGTTGGTGGTCGCACACGCGCACTCATCATCGATCGTCAAAACGATCAGCACATGTTTGCCGGTGGTGTTAGTGGCGGTTTGTGGGAATCTACTGACGGTGGAAACAACTGGTTTCAAAATTCGTTCAACAGCACCAACGGCGCATTCCTTACCGTTGCTTCTATGACGCAAGGCATTGACAATGCACTCTACGTTGGAACTGGCGAAGGATTATATTATTTCATTGGAAATGGTGTTGGAGGTTTTATCGGTGGTGGTATCTGGAAATCTACCGATAACGGTGCTTCTTGGACACTCCTCACTGCCACACAACCAGCAAGCGACAACAGCAGTACCGTTGCATGGGCCGCTGTAAATAAATTGGCAGCCGATCCGTTTGATGCTAATAAAATTTACGCTGCTACCAATAAAGGTTTACGACGCACACTTGATGGCGGCGCAACATGGAGTACGGTTACAGGTCCCAATGCAGCATCAGAAAGTTCCGATGTTGATGTAGCAAGCAATGGAAACGTTATTGGTGTTGTTTCAAGCAAACCTTGGCTTTCTGTTGATGGCGGTAATACATTTACCAATGTTGGCTTGGCGGCCAATCAATTTATCACAACATCTTTAACACGTGCCGAAATTGCCATTTCACCTTCTGATCCAAACTATGTATATGCTTTTTGTGCTAAGTCTGGTAATGGTGCAACTGGTATTTTAGCGGGTGCATACATCTCAATCAATGGGGGTAACAACTGGACACAAATTGCAGGTGCTTCCTCTGCACAATTCGATCCATTCGGAACTGGCCAAGGTGATTATGATAACACCATTGCAGTTGATCCAAGCAATCCAGGACGCGCATTCTTTGGTGGTGTAGAACTTTGGAAATGGGAAATGGCAAACGTTCCTGATGCCAACAATCCTCCTGCGGGACAATGGACACGTACCGCACTCGAATTCCCTGCTAGTGCGTTCAATCCATACTATGTACACTCAGACAAACACATTATCCTTTTCCACCCAACGAATGCAAACATATTCTTTGTAGGTTGCGATGGCGGTATTTTCCGTACCGTAAACAAAGGACAAACGTATGTTCCAATGAACAACGGGTACAATGTAACACAGATGTATTCTGTTGCATTTGATCAACCTGGAACAGGCAATCTGCCTGCTCGTGATTATGCCGTTGGTGGAACTCAAGATAACGGAACACTCTTTATTGATGGATCTGGAAATTCGCCATTGGCTGCAACGCCTGTTGGTGGTGGCGATGGTGGTCATTCCGAAATTTCGTTCTTGAATCCAAACGCAACATTTACAACGGTTTATTATGGCAGTCTTGACCGTGCTTCAACACGCGGTCAATATGGTTCTCAGTTTTATAGTGATCGCATCAATGCACTCGCAGGTTTTGGTAACAATGGTTTTGCATCGTTTGTAACACCAATTCGTCTTTGGGAAAGTGCCGACGATCCAATGAGCCACGATTCCATTACGTTTACGAATAGCCAATGGATCGATAGCAAACACCTCACAACGGGTGCAACTGCATCATTCAGTGGTATCATCGCTCCAGCACAACAAGCAAGCCCTGCTGCAACCATCATTCTCAACTCGGTTATCTTTACAGATGGTGTTGACTCCTTGTTCTCAAATGGAGCTGGCGTTTTTTCTGGCGATGGTTCAGGAACAGTTTTAGCAAATGGCACTTACAACATTACCTTTAACACGACACCGCCCGCAAACCGTGTAGTTAAAGCTATTTATCATGTTCAATACGGTGCTGGTACAATTTTAACATTGGCTAGCGGCCAAGTACCTGGACGCAATTTCCTTTACACAACACCTTCTCAAATCAATTTTGGGGATGTTGTAACCATTCAAGACCGTGTACAAACACGTTTTGTAGTTGGATTCTCGGGTAACAATGGTATTTGGATGACCAAACGCCCACTCGATTTCTCTACCAATCCAGATTGGTTTAAAATTGCTGGGCCGAATTCATTACCCAATGCAATAGCTGGTGGCGAACCTAACGCCTTTGCCTATTCAGCAGATGGTAATCACCTTTTTGTTGGATACGACAATGGAAATCTCTACCGCATCTCTAATTTGTCAATGGTAACGGACTCCACTACTGGCGATGTTACGGTAGCCAACCCGAACGCTGTTGTTACCTGTACACGCATTGGTTCTTTCCCTTCACGTTACATCACAGGTATTGATTGTGATCCAAACAATGCTGAAAATTTAGTTGTTTCTTTGGGTAACTATGGAAACACCTCTTATGTTCAGTTTTCTAACAATGCCGTTTCTGCAACATCTACATCAGGCACATTTACAAACAAAACCGGAAACATGAACACACTCGGTGCTGTTCCTGCCCTCTCGATTACGTTTGATAAGTATCAGCCAAACCGTGTGCTTGTTGGTACAGAACATGGCGTTTTTGAAACATCAAACATCACTGCTGCTTCTGTAACATGGACTGACGCAAATGCTGGTTTCGCTAACGTTGCTGTTGATATGCTTCGTCAGCAACGCAATGAACCATGGCATGTATCTAACTCAGGTTGTATCTACGCAGGTACACACGGACGCGGTATGTGGCGCGATGATTCTTCTTGGCAACAACCAACAAGCATCAACGAACCGAATCAGTCTGGAAATAATGCTTCTATTAACAACGATCTGAAAGTATTCCCGAATCCTGTATTTGATGGCGCTAACGTAAGCTTCCGCCTCGACCGTGCAGGCGACGTTACGGTTCAGATTTACGACCTCACCGGTAAACTCGTTTCTGATCAGGAATACAATAACCTGACCGCAGGAAACAATACCGTGAAATTTGATGCTAGCGCATTAGCAAAAGGAACATACTTAATCACAGTTATTCAAAACAACAAACGTGTTGGAACAGGACGATTTGTGAAAATGATGAACTAACGATTTGCCCTAGGTTTTTAAAACGGCTTCTGCAATCATGTAGAAGCCGTTTTTTATTTAAGAACCTGTTTAAATGTTATGCATCGGATTAAAAACAAAATTTAACAAGCCTTCAAAAAATCTAATCGTAAATTTGTCTCTCTTGCCGAGCAGTCGGTATTGTTTCACAAAAAAACTTATTTCAAATGACGGCTATACGTGTTGCTATAAATGGATTTGGTCGAATTGGTCGCATGAGTATGCGCATCATGCTCGAACGCGAAGGGATAGAAGTGGTTGGTATCAACGATTTAACAGATGCGCCAACGCTTGCTCACCTCTTTAAATACGATTCTATACATCGCCGATTTCAAGGCGAAGTCCGTGCCGAATCGGATGCTATCGTCATCAATGGGAAACGCATTCCCGTTTCGGCTGTAAAAGATCCTGCACAATTGCCTTGGAAAGCATTACATGTAGATGTTGTTCTGGAATGCACCGGAAAATTCCTCGACCTTCCAAGCGCACAACTTCACATCGATGCGGGTGCTAAAAAAGTATTGCTCTCAGCTCCACCAAACGGCAACGACATCAAAACAATTGTTCTTGGAGTCAATGATGACACGCTTGATCTCAACGATAAAATTTTATCAAACGCATCGTGTACCACAAACTGCGCTGCGCCCATGATTAAAGTACTCGATGACAATTGGGGCATTGATGATGGATACATCACAACCGTACATTCCTATACCGGAGATCAGCGCTTACACGATGCCCCGCACAAAGATCTGCGGCGGGCACGTGCGGCTGCCGTTTCAATGGTTCCTACATCAACTGGTGCAGCAAAGGCTATTACTAAAATCTTTCCGCATTTAGATAACAGACTTGGTGGCTGTGGCATTCGTGTTCCTGTGCCTGATGGCTCTTTAACAGACATTACCTGCCAACTAAAAAAACTACCAACCGTTGCAGAAATCAATGCCGCTTTTAAACATGCCGCCGAAACATCGCTCAAAGGAATTTTAGAATACACCGAAGACCCGATTGTTTCGATTGATATTGTTGGCAATCAGCATTCGTGTATTTATGATGCTGAGTTTGCATCCATTGTGGGCAATATGGTCAAAGTAATTGGTTGGTACGACAACGAAATTGGTTACAGCGCCCGCTTAGTCGATTTGCTCCAAAAAATAGGATAGTACCAAAATCCATAAAAAACGCCTCTGCTCTAAATCGGAGGCGTTTCCTATTTAGTTGTTCTATCAACTAAATAGCGGATAGACCGATTGCTTACTTCGCGTGTTTTTTGTGCAAAAAATCCAATTCAAAACGCGTACCATCTTGTGGTGTTGACACATACCTAAATTCGCCATCCAGTTGCCCACACAACGATTCGATGATCGTCAGTCCTAAAGAGCTTTGACTAGATATATCAAAGGATTGTGGAAGCCCAATGCCATCATCACTGACACATAAAAAGCAAGCATTATTTTCTTTTTCAACAAATTGTACCTGAATTGTTCCCTCTCTTCGTCCGGCAAAGGCATGTTTGAAACAATTGCTGAGTAATTCGTTTAGAATAAGTCCACAAGGAATAGCACTCGTAAGTTCGAGTTTGATTTGATCGGCATTGAGTTTCAAAACAATTTTTTCTTGATCATATTCAGGGTAGCTCAATCTAATTTCAGCAACCAATTCCCCAATATAATCGCCCATATCAATTTCCTCAAAATTTGAATTGCGGTAAAGCTTCCGATGAATCAAGGCCATCGACGAAACGCGGTTACGGCTCTCGCGCAATGCCGCCCGCGCATCGCTACTTTCAACTGTATTCATTTGAAGATTCAGCAAACTATTCACAACAGCTAAATTATTTTTTACCCGATGATGAACTTCGGCCAATAGCGTTTCTTTCTCACGTAAAGCCATTCTGGCCTGCTCTTCAGAAATTTTCCGTTCTTCAATACGCATTTTATACACTTGAAATTCACGGTAATTCATACGAATAATGACAAACGTACAATACCCAATCAACAGTCCACTCAAACATAAATTAAACACAAATGAATTATCGTTTACTTCGTCTGGAATGCTTGGATCATATAAAAAGTCGTAGCGAAAAAAAGCAGAAGCAAAAACAAAAATCAAAACCAATACAATGTCTATAACAAGACCACGTGTATTCCGAAAATCAGAAAGAAATGCAATCATCATCAACAAGGGGAAGTAATAAAGAAAAACCCCCGACTTTGCGCCCGTTGAATTATCGAAATAGAAAACAGTAACATTGGCAACAACAATCAAATACAATTCAGCCACGCGGAAATATCCAAACCGACTGAATAAAAAGCCTATGGTAAAAAGCAGCGTACATGCCACCATAATCCAACCATCCATTGCACCATTCACCAGAAACGTTTGAATGGTTGATGCAATAAAAGCGGGAACAGTAATTAGATAAAATAAATTCAACATCCGAATGCGTCGCACAGCATATTCGTCCATATCGGGTAGAATACCAACAGACTGAATCCGACTAAAGAAAATTTGCAAACGGGTCATAGGGCGAGATCGATTAGCAAGTTAATATTTACAATTGACCTAACAAGGATTATTTATTTTTTTCGATTGCGTCGTGTATCTTCGCAGCGCATGGCAAAAGTCCGCGATTTTTTTGCATTCCTCTGGAGATTGATCTGGAAAACGACCCTTTGGTTCATCGTATTGAGTGTTGCAACGGTTGTTCTTTTCCGTTGGCTTCCTGTACCCGTAACACCACTCATGCTCCTGCGCGGCCCTGCTCAAGGTGGCGAGCATGGCTTGAAACACGAATGGGTGCCACTCGAAAAAATACCCAATCATTTACAGCTTGCCGTTGTTTGTACCGAAGATCAAAATTTTCTCAAACACAAAGGATTCGACTACGAAGCCATTGAACGCGCCTTAGACGAAGCCGAAGATGGTGGGCGCAAACGTGGCGCCAGTACCATCAGTCAACAAACTGCAAAAAATGTTTTTCTCTGGCCACAAAGCTCTTGGATTCGGAAAGGATTTGAAGTTTGGTTTACCTTCCTCATCGAAACGTTTTGGCCCAAAGAACGCATCATGGAAGTTTACCTCAACTCCATCGAATTTGGCGATGGTATTTATGGCGCAGAAGCCGCTGCCCAGCATTTCTTCAAAAAATCGGCCAGCAAACTTACGCCTGCCGAATCGGCCCGATTAGCCATTGTGCTACCCAATCCCATACGTTTCAAAGCGAGCAAACCAACGGGTTACATGAACCGCCGTCAAAGCTGGGCATTAAACCAAATGCGGCTTTGGGGAGGGAAATTAAATTATCATCCCGAGAAATAATACTTCCGCTTGTACGTTTTTCTTTTTTGCTGTTGGTGTCATTTTACCACCAACACTTACTTCAAACATACTTGCAACAACATTTCTTACCTTTGAGATACAAGCTCCTGTTGTGCGTCTATTCCTAATTTGCTGTTTCTTGCTATTGTTGCCGAATTTTCTTTCGGCACAAAAAAAGTATTTGCTTGACGTGCGCGAAAATGGAAACGAAAATCAACTCAAACGCATCCAATTCAAGACTTCTTTTACAAGCGTTATCGATCGCGAAAAAGAAATTCAACGCATTCTTACCACACTCTGGAATCAGAGTTTTTTAGCTGCACGGGTCGATAGTTTGCAACAAGATTCGATTCAACTCATTGCATGGATCAGCACGGGAAAAACATTCAAATGGGCCGAACTCAGTAGCGGGAATGTTGATCCTGTTATTTTAAGCACCATTGGCTTCCGTGAAAAACGTTGGAAAAATCGCCCCTTGAAATTTAAAGAAGCCGCCGAAATACAAGAAAATTTATTGCGTTGGTGCGAAGATCATGGCTACCCATTTGCTCAAGTACGATTAGATAGTGTTGACTTCACTACACCTGAAACCGTTAAGGCTAAACTCTTTTTACAAAAAAACAGATTCACAAAAATCGACAGCATTGTAGTCAAAGGAAATCTTAAAATTGCACCTGCTTTTTTATATACCTACATCGGAATTGCGCCCGGCGATGCTTACAACGAAAGTAAAATCAAAGCCATCAGCGCACGTTTGCGCGAACTCCCGTACCTGCGTGAAACAAAACCCTTCACAATTCTCTTTACCGAGAAACAAACTAAAATCACGCTTTATCTGGAGAAAAAAAAAGCGGGACAATTTGATGGTATCGTTGGTGTGCTTCCCGATAGCCGAACCGGAAAAATAATTTTCACTGGCGATGTGCGCTTACGTTTACAAAACAGTTTCGGACGTGGCGAATTGATTGACCTCAACTGGCGGCGTTTGCAAGAACAAACACAAGACCTCAAAGCGCGTGCAACGTATCCATGTCTTTTCCGAACACCATTTGGAATTGATTACAACATCAAACTGTATCGCCGCGATACGACGTTCTTAGACATTCAACAAATTTTCGGGGTGCAGTATTTATTTTCCGGCAATACAAGTCTCAAAGCCTACATCAATCGCCGCAATTCAAATTTACTTTCTACACGGGGACTAGAAAACACAACAGTCTTACCTCAATTTGCAGACATTGCAACAACATCTTACGGACTAGGATTTCGTCATGAAAAATTAAATTATCGCCTTAATCCACGCCGTGGTTATGCCTTGCAAATCAGTGCCGATGCCGGTAATCGCACCATTCGAAAAAATGCTAAACTCAATCCTGTGGTGTATGAAAATATTATTCTTCAATCGGTACAATACCACGGCGAACTGGAACTAGAGAAATTTTGGCCGCTCGGAAAACGCAGCACCATCAAAACCGGATTGCAAACAGCAAGCATCATCAACAACACCACTATTTTCAGAAATGAACTTTTCCGCATTGGCGGATTTCGCTCTGTCCGGGGCTTTGACGAAGAATCGATTTTTGCTTCATCCTTTGCAATTGGCACACTTGAATATCGTTTTTTACTCGAAGAAAATTCCAATTTCTTCATTTTTGCAGACGGGTGTTGGTACGAAAACAACAGTCAAAATACCTTCATCACCGATACGCCATACGGATTTGGTACTGGTGTGAGTTTTGAAACCAAAGCTGGAATTTTATCGCTACAATATGCACTCGGAAGTCAATTTGGCAATCCGATTTTACTGCGTGATGGAAAAATTCACCTCGGACTAGTCAATATCTTCTAAGAAATAGGTAACTTTAACTATGTTTCGTATCCTCGTCATCTTCCTGCTTTCAAGCATTTCGCTTCGTGCACAAATTACATTGACACAATGCGATTTGACGCAAACGGGATCGACCACAACCATTTCTTGGACCATTGCGCCCGGCAATACCTGCGAAGATTTAGAAGTACAACACAGCACCGATTCCGTCAACTTTACACTTTTGTATTTGTACGGCGGTGTTTGTGGCAATGCGAATTTCAGCCAATCGTATTCCTTTGAGCATACCAACCCTGTTTGTGGAAAAACAAATTATTACAGACTGGTTACACGCACACACGGACGCATCGGTAACAAATCTCTTTTTGTTCCTTGCTACCAAGCCGGTGGATTTTTATTTACAACCTCACCACAATCCAATCAACTCATGCTTACACTAAATTTAAGCGTTAGCCCGGTTTGGAATTTAGAATTGTATGATTTGTCAGGAAAATTAATTGGTCGTTATGCGATTCAGGAAAGTCAATTCACGTTTACCCAAGCGGAAAACGCATTGCGCACGTATGTGTATCGCTTGTCCGATGAATTTAATCACACCTACACTGGAAAATTAATTTTCTGATTTATTGAGGCTTCTCAATCAATAACCAGCAATCCCGCAGCTGACAATTCTTCCACCACATCTTCATACTGCAAGATACTTTCTCCACGCTTACGCGCAATCGTAAATAAATCTGTTTTCCCATCAGCATACGAAAGCAAATGCAAACGTTGCAAAATGCGTTGTGGCGGAATTGGCAATCCACCAATGCTATGATACAAGCCGCGCTTCCCCAATTGCGGCTCACCAAACGGACAGGTATTGCGGTAACATTGATTCAATTCCAAGGCTTTGAAAATTTTGGCATACATCAAAACCGTTTCTTCCATCGCAGCAAAAGACACCACCGATTTATTGTCGAGCGATGTGTGGTATTGCGGAAATTTATGATACATCGTGCGCATCAACGAACCAACAGGCAAATTAAATCCGGGTGAACAATACTGACGTTCATCACTACCACCAACTTCAAACGGAAAATGCGAATACGCTTCGCCCGAAGTCTCAAGCACATGCAAGGCTACTTGATTTACGGGAAGCGAATCGTCTTTAGAATGTTTGTACGTGTATGCACCCGCATCGCCTACGCACGTGAGCACGTAACCTGCACGAAGATTTTCTTTCAAATAAAATCCATGCCGATTGAGGTAAACGATAGCACCAATGGTTTCCGGCACAAACACAAAACGATAGGTATAACGTCGTTTCGGAAGTGCGGCTAAATACTGATATAAAAAAGCCGTAACCAATGGTCCAGACAATTCGTTGTTGGCCATACTCGGATGACAAACGTAGGTCGAACACAAAATTTCTTCGTTTGTTTCTCCTTGCAAAATCAAATCGCCATACGTCAAACTTCCAGGCGCAAGTGAACTATCAATCACAACACGGTATTTTCCTTCGCGAGGCAATGTTTCGTATTCTTGATGCGTGATGCAAAAGCCCCAATTTTCTTTGTAGTACGAAGTAACATACGGAATAGCCTCAGGCAAATCGGGGCGCGTATGGATGTGCGGCTGCAATTCGTCCCAAGTCATTTCTTGATCAACCGGAATGCTGTAACTCACGACATGCAAATTATTCTCGGCAAACGCGGCAATCTTTTTTCCTTGTGGCGTAACGATGTACGCATCGCGGATATTCCATTCGTTGGGTACAACCCAATCAAAAGCTTGCGAACCACTTGGTACTTCATGGATTTCGAGTGGAATAATTTCTTGAAGAATTTTCAAACTTTCGCGCACACCATCGCCCGTAAGACTTCGGCATATCGGCCAAAGCCGATCAAAATAGTTTTCTAGAGATGCAGCTATTGACATAAATCAATCTTCTTTCACCACAAAACAAGGTGTCATCGCAAACGGAAATTTACGAATCGTAACATTTTTTCCTTTGAAAAAATCGTCCACCGCTTTCGTCTCACCGGGGAACGTTCCGTAATCATCGAGAATCAGCACACCACCACGAACGAGGCGCGGATACAGGTGTTCGAGAATCGTTACGGCTGGCTCATACACATCGGTATCGAGGTTGATGAGCGAAATTTTCAAGTGCGGATTATCGTGAACGTATTTCGGAACGGTCTGGCATACATCGCCAGCCACCAATTCCACATTCCGATCCAAACGTTTGTGGCGCAAGACTTCCATCAACTGTTCGGTGTCAATGGATTCTTCGCCCGCGCTCTGCACAAATTTTTCGCGGTAGGTTTTATCTTCTTCAAAATTGGTTTCCGGAAATTTTCCGAAAATATCGAAGCCTATGAGTTTTTGTCCAAACGGATTTGCCGTCAATTCACGAAACGTGGCCCAACGCACAAAGCTCGCGCCTTTAAACACACCACATTCAATCATCGCTCCGGGCAAATGATGCACCATTTTATACAATTCGTAATGCGCCAAAAATTTACTGGTGCGTGTAATGTCGCTGCTCAGGTAGAAATTATTTTCGTACTCAAACGCTTTGGAAAAATCAGGAAGTTGAATCATTGTTTTTTTGAAAAAAGTCTGTGAACAAATGTACTTGCATTTCAGCAATAAAGCGTCAGATTGACGGCCCTTCCGCCCTGCTCCATTTCTATCGATACCGGATGTTTTCCTGCCTCAAAATCGCTCATGAGCCAACGTCGTCCCGGATTGACCAGCAACAGCAAACCTTCGTCATCGCCGATAGCGGCAAACTCCGTAGTATTTTGTTGACGTACAAATCCGCCGATACCATGCACACCACTCATCCATTCGCTCATCGCCGGAACATCATCAACCGAAACACCAATTTCGCTTACGCCAATAACGGAAGCTGCTGAAAATACAGGCGCATTGCCCGCTTTGGCCAACGCACCACGCGCAATAAACTCCACAATATTTCCTGCTGGATCGAAAAAATAAATCGAACGCGCCCACCAGTTCGGAAAATCAACAAAAACACTGTTATCGGTTTTGTTGATGAGCAAGTGTACACGATGCGATTCTAAAAAACGTAAGGCATCTTCCAGTTGATCAGGACGAATATTGAATGCAAAATGATAGCGCGATTCTTCTGTTCCGGGCACAAAAGTAAATTCGGTAAAGCCCGTTTGAATGGTCAATCCATCAGAACCGCCAACACCTGGAAGTTCTTCAAAACCCAATTGATCGACATAAAACTGTCGAAGTTCTTCAATGTATGCGGATGCGATGCGGAGTTTTCGAATTTGCATAAGCAGTATGCTGCAAGTTAAGGAAAGAACTGATTTAAGGTGTTTTTACAAAAATTTTATCGCCAGTAATTTTCACAACAATCAATTTTTCTTGCTCGTTGATAAACCCTTCGAGCGAATGTACTTCGACAAACTGCTCTTGTATTTTTGCTGTTCCTGCGGGCGCAAGACGCGACACACTGATCCCTAAATCGCCAACAGCAATACCCAAATGTGCTGTACCACCCACTTTTCCATCAACGGTTTCGTGCAAAGTCATCCCATTCCACGACGAATCGCGAAACGACCACCAGAGTGTGATGCCGTTGATGATGGTCATTCCCGCCACCACAAGCCAACCCGTAGGTTGAGCATAATTTTTCCAAATCAAAACCACGCCGCAGATTTGCAAGATAAAACCAACAATACCAGCAATCAGCCCGGGCAGAATGACCACTTCGAGAAGCAGTAAAATCCATCCCAAAACGAGCAGTAAAATGGCCGATGCAAGTGTATAATCCATACGTGGTAGATAAAAAAAATCAGGCTTTACGCGTTTAGCTGGGCCTGATTGGAGTTGTTTGCAGTCATTTATTTTCCTGCGGGTTTATAATATTTTTTTGCCGTTGGCATAAACGCTTTGATGTCTTTGATACGCGTTTGGCTGCTGGGATGCGTACTTAAAAATTGTGGTGGCGCACCCGATGAACTTGCGGCCATACGTTCCCAAAATCCAACAGCCGTTTCGGGATCGTATCCGGCTAAAGCCATAAAGACAAGTCCCAATTTATCGGCCTCGGTTTCATGCTTGCGCGAGTAGGCCAGCGCGCCCAATGTTGTGCCTACACCGTAGCATTGGTTAAAAATTTGTTGTGTTTTCTCAGGTTGTTGCGACATGGCGACAGAAAGTGCCGTGCCACCCAATTGCAAACTGATTTGCTGGCTCATGCGTTCGTTTCCGTGGCGCGCAATGGCGTGTGCCACTTCGTGTCCCATAACAACTGCGAGGCCGTTTTCGTCTTTTGAAACGGGAAGCAAGCCGGTATAAACGCATACTTTGCCGCCGGGCATGCACCAAGCGTTGACGGTTTTATCGTCTTTGATGAGGTTAAATTCCCATTTGAACCCTCTGACGCGTTTGGCGTTTTTATGTGTGTTTAAATAATTGGTAATGGCTGCCGAAATTTTGCCCCCAATGCGTTTGACCATGGCCGTGTTTGGATCGGCGTCTGGGACGAGTTGGCTCGAATTGAGCACTTTTTTGTATTCCGTTAAACTCATGGCCATGAGTTCGCTTTCGGGCAGTAGATTAAACTGCCGACGGTTGGTAATGGGAACGCGAGAACAAGACCAAGAAAAAACAACCAGTGTCAGACTGGCGAGAAGCAGAATGCGTTTCATAAATTATTCGATTACGGCTGATAGCTGACGATCCAGTAAGGCTTCGCAGAGTGGCCTGAGTTTTTCAAAAGAACCGCGCTTAATGCCGCATTTTCCTGTAAAGTGAACAAGGTGCGCGCATTGCTCGGCTTGAATCATTTCGTGCCCACAGATTTCCATGAGCGATTGAATGACGTGTTCGAATGTGTTCACATCATCGTTGTACAGAATCAAATCTCGTTGCTCCTGTACTTCCTCCAAAACTTCGACTAATTCTTCGGTTTCGGTCCACGAATTGAAAATGGTTTGCATGTTCTGATACGTTAAGATGACAAAATTAACGAAAACAGAACGGAATATGGGCGTTTACATGGATTTAATTATGCAGGAAGCGTGCCAAAGGGGGGAATTGGGGTGTTTTTTCGTGCATAGAAGATTCCCTTTAGAAAAACAAGTTTTAGTTTTTTGCCTTTTCGTGCTCGAAAGGCCAACTAATCCATTTCCATTTTGAACTAAACGGGATAGCTAATGCAAGCGGCCAAAAGAGAAAGAGGAGACCAACAAGGCTTGCAATATCCAGAAAGGGTAAATACTTCGTTCCACTTCCCCAATTCATACCAAGCATTCCGATTAAGAAAAGAGAAAAGCAAGCACCAACAAAGCAAAGGATGTAAAACAAACGCTGCCCGATTTTAAACGGAGTTCTCCAATAAAACGACGTGATTAAAATAAGTGTTGGGGTGAAGAATATAAACGGTAATAAAGGATTGGTATATCCATCATTTTCCTGCGGGATCATGCGATCCAAGAATGAAATACGTTCCCCTTGATAACCTACGGCATAAGGAATACAAAGCGATGCTATAAAAGTAGAATGCTGATTAGTAGTGCGAAAAATCGTCTTCTTCGATTCATGTTTAAATTTAAGAATCTTTCTTTTCGTGATCAAAAGGCCAAGTAAGCCATTTGTAATTTTGAGGAAATGGTATAGCTAAAAGAAGCGGCCAAATAAAAAAAATAAAACTGATGAGTAAACTGATGTCATGATAAGGCAAACTTTTATTTCCGGTGTTCCATCCTTTGGCAAATAGGATAAATGGAAAAGCGAGCGCAACGCCAATACTGAGTACACTAAAAAAAGCACGGTGCCACCACTTGAATGGTGCTTTCCAGAAAAAGGAACATGCAACTACAATGACAGGAACTAAGAAGGGAAGCGCGTAGATAGGATTAAAGTACAACTCGTTAGAAGAACTAAGCATGGTTTTAAAAAAAGAGATTTGTTCTCCTTTATGAGTTTCCATGAAGGGAATGGAGCAAAGGATGATAAACAGCATGATACTGATGAAAAACATAAGCATGCGATATGATTTTCGATTCATAGTTGAAAGTTACGAATAAGCAAATGTCTTACTCAAAAAAAAGTCCTTTGTAATTATGCAAAGTTTGATTAATCGAATTCGTTTTTTTGTCGAGCCTTAAATGTACCTTCTTCCCAATTGCGAAATCTTTAGCATAAATCATCACTTCACTTGCCGATTCCGTTATCGAGTCCACTCTACCATATTTCGCCTCCCAGATTTTTTTCATATAAATCGAGCCTTTTTTTCGTTGCCAAATACTTTCAGATGAGCTTGATAGAGAGCTTGGTGAATAAAAGCTATAGAGTTCAATGGAATCTGTTTCAGAATTCCATGTATAGCGATATTTTCTTTCATCATAAAGTGATATTGCCGCACTCCATCTTCCATCTTGCTTAATGAATAAACGATACGTCATGCAAAGCATACCCAACAAACAATAAATTATTCCAATCCATTTTAGTTTGCTTGCTTTTTCTGCTTTGTACTTTCGAGAAATGATAAAAATGAGAACGAAAAACACTAGTAAACCAGACCATGCGATATTTTTTTGTACAGGATAGATTTCTGGAATGACATTGCAATAACCAATGAACCACAGGAGGGTGAGGTAGAGCAATGCGGCAATTGAAAAAAGAAGGTATGTGATTATTCTTTTTTTCATTTGTGGAAATTTCGAATCTTTCTTATTCTGGTTAAAAGCCAAGTATTAACTTGTCTTTTAACTCAAACTTTGACCTCTAGAAGACTACTCAATTTTAAAACCTGCAGCCTTTGCTCTCAAAATTACGTCATTTGATTGCAGGGTTAATGCTTCTATTGCCGCTACTTGTTTTTCAAAATAGGCTTGGGAACATGCTTCGGAAATCAATCAAGATTAGTTAAAATTAAGGCTAATCTTCTCGGATTAATTTATGGGTAATTACTGTTATGCCTATTTCATAAATAATTTCGTTGAAATCTCTTTCGCTTGTGAGATCGAATTTGTTGTTGCCAATAGCGCTGCTTTTAAAAAATGAATTTGAGTTGATGGATTTTCAATATGAGGATTAATCTGAATGGCCAAAATTGGGTCATCTATAAAATTAGAAGATTCAAAAAACTCTATTTGAATAAATTTGTATTGAGCGAGAGAGTCCTTCGTTTCATTGTTTTGTATCCAACTGACGCACTTTTTTTGATTGTTGCATACTCCTAAACAAATAAGCTTAAAGTGTTTTAATTGTGGGTGTTCTCGAAATAAATTCAAGACCTGTTCAACCGATTTCGGTTGTTTAGTTACATCATTTGGGAAGAATGAAATTTCCCCAATACTAACGAGTTCCCAATTGACCAACGCATTGGGTCTTTTGGTAATTTCTCCAGTTCTTTTTGTTAAAAAAAACGATCGGATTAATTGAGGTACTTCTAAAATTTGCTCAATTTGGTAAATGAAGAAATTAATCTCAGCCAATTTTTCAAGATTATGAGTAGAAATACTATCGAGTGCAATCGAAGCTTCTAGCAAAGCATTTTTTGTCAAATCAAGTGCTATGCTTTCATCCATTTCATCCCAATAGGAAACGAATGCAGTTATTTCTTTTTGAGATTTTGGGAGAGTGAATGTAACACTTGGAAATTCTGAAACTTGACTAATGATTTGAGGAATTGAAATAGGTAGTTTGTCTTTTATTAGCAAAGCGACATCATCAATCTGCTTTTTCGACAATCGCCGTTCAATAGCTTCGATTGAAAAATCACCCAATACGTTATAGCGAGTCCAAAGTTGACCATGGAAAGTCATCAGGCCATCGTCAGTAATTTCCAAAGAATAAACAGGCATGAAACCGCGAAGACTAGAAGAGCGTTTTAGTTGGAGTAGCATGGTTTTAGTATATTACTGTTCTTGCATGTTTAAATGAATGTCATCAAAAACTACGCGTAACTCTTTAGGTAAGAAATTGCCATTTGTTTGTAGCTCATAAATAAACAAGGAATACATTTCTGCAAAAGCTTCTGAGTGATTGAAAATCGGATCATAATTTGGGTAATGTGAGTTTTTAGTAGGGGTGCAATTTAATAATCTATTTTTGCAAAAAGCGAGACCAAATGATAGACGAAGAAAAACGCAATACTGATTTACTAAAAGCACAAACCGCATTAGAACGCCGATAGTTTGATGAGCTTGAATTGATTTGCGCTGCTTATTTTGATAGTTTTTCTGCAAAAATGCTTGTGTTTTCCGCCATCAAGTTCGACAATAGCACCATCTACCAGTAAAACAATTTATTTTACTTTTTTGCCGTCTTTGATGCGATAGATAGGATTGCCATCCTCCCCTTCATAAAATTCATCAATGATCGTTTTGCCGTCTTCTTTAAAGTATGTGATACTAATCGCTTTATGCGTTTTGTTGTTGTATATCTCCATCGAAGATAAATTTCCATTCTGATGCCAATATTTTGCCGTATCAATTCGATTGCCGTTTACTGATTTTGAATAACCAGAAAGTGTATTTTTTGAATGCCAATTATAATGCACATTAATCGTGTCTTTTGCATAAATAGTAGTATCAAATTCGCAAATAAAGTTTTCATTTAAGTAGAATAACAAAACTCGTTTCTTTATAACTCTTGTTTCAAACCACCAAATATACTTTCGCCGTGGATATGCATCTGATCCTTTTAGTGCGTTAATTTCTATATTTTCACCTTCCAATGGATTTTTAATAACATCGCTCCATGCATAAGAATAACCATCTAGTTTTTTGTTCTTCCAAGAAATTTGTGCAAGCGTATCACAACAACCACGAAGAAAAATACTGGTCGAATCCTCTTTTATTTGAGTGCTTATTTTACGAATTCCCGAATCGGAATTTATATTTTGAGCCGAACCAATCTCCTTGTCTTTCGTCTTTGATTGGTTGCTTTGACAACCACAACAAATGAACAAAGAGATTAGTATCACATAAAACGATACATGAAATTTATGGGCTAGATATTTCATTGGGATAGATAACCATTTGGTAATTTTTCCTGTAAAAATGTTTATGCTTACCACCATCAAGTTCGACGGTAGCACCATCTACCAGCAAAAATAGCTCATTTTACTTTTTTGCCATCTTTTATGCGGTAAACAGGATTACCATCCACCCCTTCATAAAATTCATCAATGATCGTTTTGCCGTCTTCTTTGAAGTAGGTGATACTAGTAGCTTTATATGTTTTGTTGTCTGTTATTTCTATCGAGCTAATATTGCCATTAGGATGCCAAAATTTAGCCGTATCTACCCGATTATCATTTATATATCTGCAATACGAGGCTTGTTGCTTGTTTGAATACCAATGATAAGATACTTTAACCGTATCTTTATTGTACAAAATTGTATCAAACGCTGATATGAAATTTTTATTCGAATAAAGTAAAACAACCATCTTCTTTAATACTCCTTGATCAAACCACCAAATGTATTTTCTTCTTGAGGAAGTATTGGTATCTTTTAATGTTTCAATAGCAATAAAGTCTCCCTTCATAGGGTTTTTAATCACATCACTCCAAGCATAAAAATTGCCATGCATTTTTCTATTTTTCCATAGAACTAGAGCAACAGTATCGCAGCAGCCATGCAAAATCACATTGGTAGAGTCTTCATTGTTTTTAAAATTAAATTGTACAATTTCAGAATTATTTTGGTTCTTACTTTGAATAGAATCCATAGCCTTGGTTTTCATTTTTTGCTTGTTGTTTTGACAACAACATATAATGAATGAAAATACGAGAGCAACGAAAATAGGCAAACGAGATTTAAGGACGAGATATTTCATTAGGATAGATTACCATTTGATAGTTTTTCCTGTAATAATGTTTGTGCTTACCACCATCAAGTTCGACGGTAGCACCATCTACCAGCAAAAATAGGTAATAATTACTGTGTTTTTCTTTGACGTAGATCCGAACTTCTTTCTCATCAAGGCGGTAGTATTTTTTTATACCATCGTCCATATAATAGACATCTACTATTCCTAGAAATGTTCTACCCACAGTAGGAATTTTTTCCGTCGTATAAATCCTAAACCCTAAAGGCGCATACGACTGGCTATCTGGCGGCGCATTTTCAAAACCAGTAGCTTTAGACTCTTCCTTAATAAACGTATCTGTCTCTTTCTTATCGCCAGCCTTGCCAACGCCCGGACCTGCATCGGTTTGCGGTGCGGTTTTGACCGGATCGGTTTGCGTTGTATTCCTACTACTCGGTTGCGTCGTGGCATTTTTGCCACCCGTACCCGTTTGTTCGCTCTTAGTGGTATTGGTCGAATTCGTTTCGCCATCACTTTCCGTTTTCCCATCCGTTCCAGTACCACTTTCTCCACCTTCTTTCTTCTCCTCCGGCAACTCCTCCCCATCCAACATCTTCTGCAATCGATCCAACAATTTATTCCGATCCATGATCGTTTCCCCATCAAGTTTTTTCAACTCCTCTAAAATCTTTTTAAACGCATCTGAATCCGGTGCTAGGTCATGGAAATCCAATTGTAAAAAACGTTTTACAAAATCTTCGTCCAAATGTATGCCCGTTCCGGCATCGTTCTTGAGCGCATCGAGCAAGACTTTTTTTACGGGAGGTTCATCCGCAAACAGTTCATCCAACCGCTTCTGATCCATCGCGCTTTCGCCAGCCATATTGCCTTCAAGTTCTCCGCCGTCGCCTGATGTGCTTGTTTCGCTACCACTACCACCCGTTCCGGTTTCGTTTTCACCACCTTCTCCTGTTCCGGTTTCGCTCGTTCCTGCTCCAGTTTCACCTTCGCCCGAACCTTTGCCACCCGATCTAGACTCCCTGCTCGTTCCTGCCTCGCCCGATTGCATTCCACCTTCAACACCTTCGCCCTGCGGGTCTTGTGCCTCTTCGCCTTCTTCATCTAAATAGTCCGATGAGATTATATTGTCTAGCGTTTCGGTTGAAGTATGAATTAATTCAAAACTGGCTAGTACATTTAAGGCTTGTAGTCGATTTATTTTCTTCATTTATATGTTGATTTTCCAATAGTCAATTGTAATCAAAATATTTTGAGTCTTTTGTGAACGTTCCTTATTCCGTATATGTTTTAAGTACAATAAAATCTTTTCTTTCTAAAGCGTCGGTTTCTGTTTGTATAGAAAAGACGAAATTGTTCTCTGTTAAATTATGAGATAAGATTATTTTTTTGTGATTCTCAAAAATAAATTCAACTCCTTTTTCGCTTGGTAACAGTTTCTCTTTGTCATTCAGATTCGCTTTTGTTAAGATATTAATCGTTGTTATTTTTTTATTAATCGTGTTTTGAAGATCAGTGGATGATTCAATGGTGTCCAATTTTATGAAGTCAAGGACATCATCGTCATCGAAAATATAATTTTGATTTATCTCTTGAGTACTGCTTTTTTGCAGACTCATGATTATTGAGTTAAGGTCTTCCGCTGAGGAAAAAGCACATTCCGTACCATCACTAAAAGAAAAAATAAAACTACCAAGCGCGTATTTAAAGAACGAAAACTGATCACGATAGCCAGCGATACCTACATCATTCAAATAACTTATATGGTCACTATAAGTTTCGTGAGAAGCTTTTATTATCGAACGAATTTCTTTACCAATAATATTTTCTAAAATATTATTGTTATCTGATGGAATAGTCCAGTTGAATTGTGTTTGCATTATATACCTTTTTTAGAAGCTACTTCAATAAGTTTGTCAATCATTTGCAGATTCCATTTTGATGGTGCTTGCCCAACAAAAATAGCTAAAGGGTCTGCAATTACAATACTTCCATCTTTAGCAATTAAGAACTGTAGGTCATCAATCTTTATTTTTCTATTGATTAAGTTGTTTTTTATAAGATTCAAATCACGAATGCTTTTCTGATTTAGAAATGCAGAGTCCCCTACGATTTTCATTTTATCACCCACTCGTTTTACAATATCCTTGCTGCCTTGTGCATATTTTTTCATAATAAGAGCAGGTTGCCCTTCATGAATACCCCTCTCAAGTATTTCAACTACAGGAAGATTGTTTTCTGATAGCTGGCGCAGCAATGCGACTTCTTCATCAATTGCTGATCCTGGTTTACCTTTTTTCAAAACTGCAATAACTTCATCTTGATGTCCAACAATATCATAGACAATTTTATTTCCCCCTTCTCCAATTTGCTGGCCTAATTTCAAATTATCAAATAAACTCCCATTACTCGCTTTTTGCATCCCCTTCTCGACATCTCCCGCCGCTTCTCTCCAGATCCGTTTCAAGTCGGCCAATTCTTCTGGTGTGAATTCATCGCCAAGTTTCATCAGCCCTTTTTTGATGAATGCTTGTTTGGCAAGTATTAAAAACTGGTCAAACATAGCCATGCCTTCGCGAATGCCGTAATAGGCCATTTTCACTAAGTCGGCTACAAGTGCAGGATCAACTCCCGTATAGAGTCGTGAACTGGCGGTTTTATAAAAACTTTTTGCGGCATTGTTATACCCTTCACGCATTCTGGCAGCGGTTTTGATTTTATCAGCCAATTTTGCTTCCAATGTGCCGCCTTGTGAAGCTAAATCAACAGCCTTTTCAAATTTGGAGACTTCGCCTGTAATCGCAAGCTCTTGTGCTGGTGCTTGTATAGCTTTTAGCCCTTTGTAAAGCGAGCCAATATCCAGTAAAGCACCGCCAACAGCTAAAAATATCCAAATCATGCTTGGGTCTTGTGAGAGAAGACCTGCACCAGCAAGGTTTTTTTCGCGTTCATAATTTTTAACTGCATCAACGATAAAATAAACATCGATTGCCAACATGCCAGCCGCAGCCAAACCAGCTACAATAACAGGTGTTCCTGTACCTAGTGTGATAATAGAAAGGGCGATGCTTACAATTGCTACAAGTATCCCAATCACAATTTGATTTGTTCTTTCAACAGAAATTGCATGCTGTATAATTGTATTTTGAACAGTATTATCTCGAATGCCATAATTCTGCATTGTTAACGCCACAGCATTATCAATACTATACATGTCTTTTTCTCCACCGTTTTCTAAGAGATGATTTTTGGAATTATTTACATCGTTTTTTCGCTCTCTTATGTAATCAAGTAAAACTTTTTGCAGTTGCTCGGGCGTTTTTGCACTTCCGATTTCTTTTTTTGGCGTTCGATATTGAATTAATAAACTTTCATCATCAAATATTGGATGCTTTTCATAAAGTGGTTTTAACTGTGATCGTCCAATTACCATTGCGTCATTTACTTTTTTTGTAGCAAAGTCCGCTTTTTCTTTTTCTTCGTCACCAAGACCACGCCCTGTTGAAGTTGTGCTTGGTACACCTTTTTCTGCATAACTATTGTTAATTGCTTCATATTTTATTCCTTCTGCAATTGTTTCGCGAAAATCAGACAATTGATCAAACAAGTTGCGTACGTTATTGATATTGCTGTAATCTTTTTCTGCTGCATTCAATTTGTCTTCAAAGATTTTAGTCATACCAAGTGCGGTAGAGCTTACAGCGTATCGAAATCCTTTTTCAAAACTTGCTATCAATACTCCATAGGCTTTTACGTCGGGCTGTAGCCCATGCTTTACCAATAATTCTTCAAGTTCTTTCTTTAGTTTTTTTCCACTTTGATGTCGTTTTCTTTGATGTGTTAAGCCGCTATATCTTTTATACAGTTTATAACATTCTTCCGTTCCTGTGAGTTTTAGATTGGCCTCTTTGAAGTCAATCAAATTTTGTTCTCGTTGCAAATCGCCTGATTCTTCATCCACTTCCGCTTGATTCTCGGCTTTGTCCATACGCTCATCAAGATTGTCAATAATTTGCTGCGATTCTTTTTTGAATGTTTCTAGTTTTACTGCTAGTTCATCGTTTAGTGTTGTTATTTGTTCTTGGTTTTTGGTTTCTAAATCATCTACGTGTGTTTTCATTTCACGTTTTGCGCCTTTTACATCGCGAATTATTTGACGCAAATGTGCTTCTCGCCATCTCAACTGTTTATCAACGCCTTCCTGTTTGGTTGCTTCTAGAGATGCCGAAGATGTTTCAAGTTGTTTTTTGAAATCGGTTGTTCCTACTGATGCTAGTACATTAAATCCTTCTTGAATTTCGATTTTTAGAGATTCTAATGCGATTTTATGTTCGTCATTTGTTTTTTGAACAGCACTATTGGCTTGTGTTAGAAGTGGGTCAATAGTTTCATTTGTTAGATTTATTTGTTCTTGTAGTTTCTTCTTTCGCGGAGTTCTAAGGCCTTGTTGTGAATTTTGAAAAGCTTCTAGCTGTGTTTTAGATTCTTTTATGTAATCATTAGATGCATTATTTAGATCAGAAACAGCACCCGTATAAAATTCATTAATTACACCTTCTTGAATATTCCCATAGTCGTTGATTTTATCATAATACACTTGTAGTGTTGATAAGAATAAATCGATCAATTCGATGGCTTTGGCATCTATCTTGTCATAGTATTCATACATTAAATTTAATGCTTCTTTTTTATCAGTTTCTCCACGATGGTCTATGATTTCATTTGTTGCAATTTGAGTTTGATAGATGTATTGTATAGCATCAAGCTTATTCATTTCTGCATCAAAGTCAGCATAAGTATCATACATTCCTGCTGATACATTGTCATGTCCTTTCGCTTCTTCAATCGTTTTCTCCCCAAGTTCATTAATTTCATCGTTTGCATTATATGCTTCTTTTATTACTGCGCGTTGTTTTCCTTTTTTCAATAGTGGACTATCCCCATTTTTAGTTGTATTTATTTTTTTATAGCGGGAGCTTCCTTTTGCAATCACAAGGTCCCCCATTTCACCTGCCACAGAACGAATGTTTGCATTAAACTCATCATATATTCTTTTGATTTCAGTCTTCTGATCCTCGTGCAGATTTTCAATATTAGTTACTGTTGTTGTGGTATAAGCATCAAGCTTTTTTTTCTGATCTTCTGTATTATTATTGATAACTGTATGGCTTCCTTTGTAATATTTTTCGATGATTGGTTTTGCTAGTCCAGCTTCCTTTTTTATTTGTTCTATCATACCAAATACTTGCAACTCTTTGCTTAGTGCATCAGTATTGATTGATGTATTCAAATCGCTCATTAGTGTTTGTAGGTCAGCTTCTAATGATCTTTTGTTTGAACTTACATTAGATGATACTGCATTGATTTTTCCAGCAGTTTGCTGAAGAAATGAGGTTGCCAATTCACTAGCTTCCTTTCTTTTGCGTTCTTTTCTTTTTTTGTCAATGACAATATGTCTTCTCCTTGTATAATCAATAGTCCCATTTTCTAGGCTTTCTGTTTCTGCATTTGTATCTGGTAGTTTATCGAGTGTTCTCTCAGTTCTATTAAACTTGGAAGTAGTACTTGATCCACCTGTGTAAATTTTAGAAGCTTCATAGCCATTCAGTATTTGTGGGTCAGTAATGATATTCATCCACAGTTGCGTAGGATTGAGCGTTGGGTTTTTGTCAATCAATGTTTTTAAGATGGTTTCAATGTATTCATCATTGCTAGTTGAACCATTTCCCAGTATCTGCTTTAATTTATCCCAACTATAATCTGGGACACCGGCAAAATACCTCTTTGCAAATACTTTTGCTGGCATTGCTTTCCGGGCCACCCCGCCCCCCTGCATACCCGCATGCACCAATTCATGCACCAACAACTCAAACCCTTCTGTTGTATCTGGATTGTACTTTCCGCTTTGGAAATAAATATGATTCCCTTTTGTAAACGCTAGCGCGTTGATGCCTCGCGCCAACGCGTCTGCCTTCGCATCTGTATGTATGCGCACATGCGCCAAACCCACACCCATACGCGCTTCTAAGTCTGCACGCAATTTTTCAGGCAAGGCAAAACCGCCCGATTCTGCTGCGGCCAATTCCGAATCAAATGCTGCCGATGTTTCTAACGTTCCATTTTCCGATTCGTGCATCAAGGCTAGTGGTGCCGTTGAAGAAGTATCTTGTGCGCGCGTAACGGTTTCTTCTGACGGAACAGTAGCTGTATTATTTTCTGTTTGTTTATTTTCTATGACTTGTTTTGTTACTTGCTCTGCATGTTGCTCCACCGCATCGCCCGGCTGCGAAATTTTTGTTGTAGCCGAATTTGACGTTTGTGTTGTAGTCTGAAATTGATTTTGAAACGCCTTGCGCAACGCATTGTAATCGCGGTGATCTGCATTGTGATACGCATTGACTACTTCGCCTTGCGTAATCAACTCGCCATTACTCGCCTCGTTGTAGGGCTTTCCCAGTTTGGCTTTCACATTCGGCCAATCGTTGGCGTAATACCAATCGCGTTCGTCTTCCTCTTCCCGCTTTTTATTTTTGCGAGCTATTTCGTTGGGGTGCTGTGTTATGCGTTCGCGTTCGTTGTACATGAGAGAAGAATTAAAAAAGCAAGTGATAAAAAGTGTTCAAAAATTATTTTACAGGATAATTCGGTGTTCGGTTTTCTTTGGCAAACTCTAAATCCATGAAATACATCAAATCGGCAACGTCGATTTCTGTTTTCTTTTTGGCTTCTGTCGCCACACAACAATTGAAAACGATGTTCGCGATATTGGCACCCGTTAAATCATAGCCCGAAATTTTCTCAAAACCCATTCCTGCCGGATAGGTATATCCTTTCGGTTCTGCAATTTTCCAGAGTAAAGCACGCTCTTCGCGCAAGGGTCGCGGAAAAAATGTAGCAATGCGAAAACGGCGACGCATGGCGCCGTCGATATTGTCTTTGAGGTTTGTGGCCAAAATGCACAAACCATCAAACTCTTCGATGCGTTGCAGCAAATAACTCATTTCTAAATTGGCCCATTTGTCTTTTGCATCGCTGATTCCGGTGCGTTGCGAAAAAAGAGCATCAGCTTCGTCGAAAAATAAAATCCAGTTTTTTCCTTGAGCGCGATCAAAAAGACGGGCTAAGTTTTTTTCTGTTTCACCAACCCACTTGCTCACCATCTGCGATAGATCGACCCGAAAAACATGCTTGCCAGTTTTCTTGCCAATGAGTGCTGCCGTAAACGATTTTCCAGTTCCCGGCGGACCATAAAAAAGTACAGGATACGATCCGCGCAAACTGCCTGCTGCACGATCTAAGACTTCTGATCCATGTGCGGCCCATTTCATGACTTCCAAAACTTCGCGCATGGTATTGCGTGGCAAAACCAATTGCTCCCAATCCAACTTCGTCGTTAATAACGTTGCCGGAAAATCGCGACCATAATCGGGACGCGGCTCACGGCCACAAACTAAAAAGTCGATGTACTCCGAAGCCAGATCGAGCAAATACAAGCGATTAATGGGCAAGGCATCTTCGCCACGCGGCTCGCGCAGAAAAATAACTTGCTGTTTAAACAAAGCGCCATGACGGTATGCGGTTTGATACATTTCGGCTTCGAGATTCGTATCGTTGCCCGCCGCCAAAAAAAGCCAAGTCGAAAGGTCGGGCAAAAACACATGTGTGTTTTTAACCAATTGTCCATTGATGCGACTGGTTATGGCTGCGTTGCCATTCGATCGAACTTCGGCGAGTACGTGTAACGTTTCAGGGCGGTGGTGCGGTGCGAGGGCGAGCAGAAGAAGCAGGCGTTCTGCGGCATTGAGGTCATGGTGTTTGACAAGCGCGGCGTAAGGGCCAAGCGCGTTGGCGAGGGCCGGCGGTGCGAGGGAAGAAAAATCCCATTGCTCATCTAAAGAACAATTTTGTTTATCATCGATGCTTACGCGGTTTCGTAACACATCGTCTAGCCATTGGTATTCCGCTTGAATGACTTCGTTATTGATGCGAATACCATCGCTGTTGAGCATGCCTTTTTCGTGGTATAAATGTGCCGCATTGCAAGCTTCTTCGTGAACGTACATAAGTAGTTTGTATGTGTTTTTCAGTTCGTTTTTTTTCGCATGTCCATTTTTCCGCAACAGGTGTTGTGAAAAAAACAGTATGCATCACTAACAAATTTCCGATATGCAAAAGCCAATGTCAAGGAATGTTTTTGTCGAAATTCGCTATGCGTTTTTGTAGGCCAACCTCTGTAACAATCTGAAAATCAAGAATCGCCACCGGACGCACCCCCCTTTTTTCATCATCTAGTTTTTGTGAATTACCGTATTTATTTGTGAGTATTCCACTTACAATTGATGATACAAAAGCAAATAATTCGTTTATAAAAAACAAATAAAATAGCGGAAGCCATAATAGACAAGGGTTTTAGCAACTCAAAAAGTGTTCAAAAAGCGAATGAAGGCTATTTTTAAGGTGCAGAAATGCCTGAAATGCCTGTCAAAAAAGGGTTTCAGCGTAAGTAATATGCATGGCTCCTTAGTTCCCAGTTGATGGTTCTGCTCGATTAAAACTGATTAAATAGGTAAGCGTTGCTAGGATGCTTATTGCAATTACAATTAGGCTTTTTTGTGCTTCTTTTTCTATCCGCTTCTTAAAACTACCATAACGTTTCACGAGTATAGTGGGTGTTTTGCCGCGTTCTACATATAAACTGGTGGATGCTGCAGTTAAGCCATAAACAGCTTCTTGCGTTGTTTTTATAACTTCGAAATAACTGTCTTTGTAAAAATCATATTGCTCGAAATCCTGTTGTATAGCAGCTGCCGATTTTTTTATAAAATCTTGTCGTTGATCGGCAGAAAGACTTTTTTGAATGGATCGTTCAAAGCTCAAGCCAAGGCCAAGATTGGTCATTTTATCTAGCTTTCCACGATCATCATAAATTGGCACAAAATAAAATTGTTGCACACGCAATGCTGGTAGATTGTGTCTTCTACTTCCGATGTTTACGTTTTCAATCAATTGCGAAACTGAAAAACGATCTGCTACAATGAAATACGAATGGATTCTAAAAAAACGTTCGTCAGGAAACGTCGATACATCGCTCGGTTTCTCGACTTCTTGAATGGAGTAAAATACATCCTTGATGTAATCTTGAGAAGCCGCAATTGGAATGGCCAAGGAAGCGGGAATTAAAAAAAATAAGATGATTTGAGTTGATTTGGATGTATAATTGAATTGTGCTATCCGTGTACGAAACACGAAGTATGACAAGACAAATGCTATGAGTGAGGGTATAATTAAATCAATCCAACTTGTGTCAAATGTAATGATGCTCATTTTAATTGTCAGCAACCAATTCAAAAAAGAATACGCACTAAAAAACAAAACGAAGACTAACAAATAAAAGCTGAGGAATTGAGTCAATGATTTTTTTTGGGGTGATCGATTCATTAAAAATTTCCCTCAGTCTCTAGTGAATGATTCCATGCGTATTTACAATTGAAAAGGAAATTTATTTCCCCGACAATTTCATGGCTTCCGCAATCGTAATGCGTTTACCGCCGTACCATGCAGTGATGAATGCGTCTGTAATGCCTTTGGAAATGGCTTCATCGCGCAACACATCTGCTTGTTCGTAATTGCTGTATTGACCAACGGTGTAAACCGTAAATCCGGTTTTGGGATCGACGTAATGTTGTACGCCACGTCCGGCAAACTGAAGGAAATTATTGGCTGTACGTTGTGGAATATTTTCGCGGAATGCGCCGAGTTGTACAAGGAAAACCAATCCGGTATCGGAAACGGGTTGCGCTACGGCAGTTCCAACACTTTCAAGCGATACATTGCCGCCATTGGTTGCAGGAGGATTTTGTGCCGTTGCATTTGTGTTGGCTGTATTTGTGTTGGCTGTATTTGTGTTGGTTGTATTCGTCGTATTGGTAGGCGCATTGGTTGTTGCAGGAACAACGCCTCCCGCTTCGAGTTGCCGTGCTTCGGCGAGTGTAATGCGCTTGCCGTTGTAATATGCTACCACGAATGCGTCTTTCACACCCGTTGTTACAATTTCATTTTTCGATTGTACCGCACCATTGAGTGAATTGTATGAACCTGAAGTATAACGGATGTAGCCATTGGGTGTATTCTCGCTGTATAAATTATTCAGGTTGTACAATTGTGCGCGTGAAACTGGTCGTGAAAACACGCCTACCTGAACGGTGTAGAACAAGCCTTGCACTTGTGTTACGTTTGTTGCTGGTGCAGCATTTACCGATGCGTTTGTGGTTGCTGAATTGTTATTTCCGCCGTTTGTTGTGGTATTGTTTCCACCATTTGTTGTGGTGTTATTTCCGCCTGCATTGTTTCCACCATTTGTATTGATCGGATCATTATTTCCTCCTACATTGCTTCCGTTATTCGCAGCAATATTGGTATTTGTATTTTGTCCAGAGAGGCGCATGGCTTCGGCCATAGAAATACGTTTACCATTGTAGAACGCAACCACAAACGCATCGGGATAACCGAGGCTACGGATTTCGTTTTTCGCAGCATCGGCATTCGGGAATTGTTTGAAAATTCCGGCCATGTAGCGCGTTAACCCTTGTGGTGTTGTTTCGCCTGTTATCGGACTGATTCCTTTAAATACACTTGGGTTAATTGGATTTCGGAATGCACCTACTTGAACTTTAAACACCAATCCTTCGGGCAAATCGGTATTGATTGGAATGGGTTGATTGGCGGATGTGTTTGCGGCATTTCCAGTAACGAATCGTTCGCCGGGTGCTAAACGATTGGCGACAGAATTTGAATTGTTGTTATTGGTATTCGAGGTATTATTTCCTCCGTTTGTTGCATTGTTGCCAGCGTTAGTTGTTGTATTATTTCCGCCGTTAGTTGTTGTATTATTTCCTCCGTTATTCGTCGTGTTATTTCCACCCGCTACTGGATTGTTACCGCCGTTGGTTGTTGTATTATTTCCGTTGTTATTCGTCGTGTTATTTCCACCCGCTACTGGATTATTTCCGCCGTTAGTTGTCGTATTATTTCCACCGTTATTCGTCGTGTTATTTCCACCCGCTACTGGATCGTTGCCACCGTTAGTTGTCGTATTATTTCCACCATTATTAGTTGTGTTGTTTCCCCCCGCAATTGGATTGTTGCCGCCGTTGGTTGTTGTGTTGTTTCCGCCGTTATTCGTCGCATTATTCCCACCCGCAATTGGATCGTTGCCGCCGTTAGTTGTCGTATTATTTCCGCCGTTGGTTGTCGCATTATTCCCACCCGCAATTGGATCGTTTCCGCCGTTTGTCGTCGCATTATTTCCACCGTTATTCGTCGTGTTATTTCCGCCGTTTGTTGTCGTGTTGTTTCCGCCCGCTACTGGATCGTTACCGCCGTTCGTTGTCGTATTATTTCCGCCGTTAGTTGCCGTATTATTCCCACCCGCAATTGGATTGTTGCCGCCGTTCGTTGTCGTATTATTTCCACCATTAGTTGTCGTGTTATTTCCACCCGCTACTGGATCGTTTCCGCCGTTTGTTGTCGCATTATTTCCACCGTTATTCGTCGTGTTGTTTCCACCCGCTACTGGATCGTTGCCGCCGTTAGTTGTCGTATTATTTCCACCATTAGTTGTCGTGTTATTTCCCCCCGCTACTGGATCGTTTCCGCCGTTGGTTGTCGTATTATTTCCGCCGTTAGTTGCCGTGTTATTTCCCCCCGCTACTGGATCGTTTCCGCCGTTGGTTGTCGTA
>JAAFIA010000005.1 GCA_013298545.1 Bacteroidota bacterium
TCAATTGCTTTGTTTGAGTATGGGTAGGAATAAATGGAAAATAAGCATCTTGAAACTATCAAAGATCATACTGGATTGGGTCTATAACATGAATTGGCGATGTTCATCAGTAGATTTCCTTGCTCCATTCGTGTTTTATGAAACGAGGAGTAGAAGGCCGATGACAAAAATGTATTTTTAACTTAACGCGCATGCGAAATTTCGGGATCGGAAGAGGACTAGGTGCGAGCAACACGTTTTTGTTTTAATAAAAAATCAACGGCTAATGATAATCGACCAACTCAAAGAAACTGATAGTCGGATAATGCGCATTGAAATACCCATAGCCATTTTCCACATTGGTCGGATAGTTGATCGGTTCGCCAGAAAGTTGATTGACAAAAGACCCCGAACGTTTAAAAGCCGATAAAAATTCGTAGTAGCCTTGACTGATATTGGAAACCGTTACTGCAATCGTATCGTTGTAACCAATGCCAAACAGCTCACGATTTTTGGCCAAATAACCATCCCCATCAAAATCAACATCGCTCAACAAATCAAAACTGTTGAGTTGATTTTGTCCGCGCTGGAAATACGAGTTGATGTCAAAGGTCGAATCGCCTTGACTTTTGCGGTAATAATTCACCACATAATAATTTTGTCTGCTCTGATCATCGCGCATTTCGTAATGTACATACAACGATGTATCGCCATTCGCTATTTGAAAATAAGGCGCAACAGAATCAAATGCAACTTGCGGCGATAAATAGGTTGTTGCCTTCACCGATTTTCCTGTTTTATAATCCAAAACATGCAACGTATAGTTACCATAATTGACCAGCAACACATCAATGCTCGCATAAATCCCCGGAGCAAGTTTATATAAGGTATCTAATCCCGCAGGATGTTCGACCGTTACTAGCGCACTATCAATAAGTATATCCGCAAGAAAATCGTCCGAAACAGAATCTTCATTCGCTCCCGAACTCAAGGCACTAAAACTTCGCGAAAGTCCAACCACCATAATCTGATTCGGTACGATTTGCGATGACACAACCGTTTTTTGTTCTGCTGGAGGAACATCAATATCAATCGGATCTGGAAGGCATGACGACATGCTCGTTACCAATGCCAGCGTCAGTATAGAAAGTGAAAAAATGTTTTTCATACTACTTAGAATTTAAAATTATAGGCGACTGAAGGGATGAAACCAAACAACCCTTTTGCTTGATATTTGAAGCCCCCATTACCATCTTCTGCCACTTCAATTTTGTACGGTTGCGCGCGGTTGTATAAATTATACGCACCCACCGACCATTCGCCCTGCCAAATCATCCACTTGCGATCCTCGCGCGATTTGAATACAAAATTCACATCCAACCGATGCGCCGAAGGAAGTTGAATCGAATTTTTATCTGCGTAAATTGGAAGCACATCTACACTTGTCAACGATGAATTAGGCATCAAGAAATTTCCTGTAATAGGCGTAAAGCGTTGCCCCGTGCTAAATACCCAAACCGCTGCAAACGTAATGCGCTTGGTGATTTCCCACGAACCCACAATCGAGAAATCGTGGCGACGATCATACCGCGCGAAAAATTCTTTTCCTTGGTTCAACGCATCAAACTGGCGCGTTGACCACGAAAGCGTATAGCCAATCCAACCCGTTAATTTTCCTTCTGTGCGTTGTGCAAAAAACTCGAATCCATACGCACGACCTTTTCCACTCACCAATTCATCCTCATAATTATTATTCAAAATCAATACTGCGCCTTCGCGGTACTCAATCAAGTTTTGCATCCATTTGTAATATCCCTCAACCGTAATCATCGTTTTCAATTTCCGAAAATTGAAATTATATCCCGCCGCAACCTGATCAGAATAAATTGGTTTTACCGCCTTCGTTACGGGATACCACAAATCGGTTGGCAATGCCACAGAAGAACTCGAAACCAAATGCACGTACTGTGTCATGCGCGCATAACTAAATTTCAACGATTGATTTTCTTTAAAATTCCAAGTCGCCGATGCCCGTGGCTCTGGGCTAACGTATGTTTTTCCTGGCGAAATCAAAACAGACAAACGCATGCCACCCGCTACACGCCACAAGCTGTCTAGTTGCGCTTCATAATTGCCATAGAAACCCATTTCATGTGTATAAATTTTCTTGCCCTCATCAGAACGAAGAAAATCTGAAATCTCGCCCGATGTACTCACCACGTTTGGACGAAAAATATGTGTCGTAAATTGCATGCCATACCGAAACGTATGATCAGGATCTTTGAAATAACTGTAATCTGCTTTGCCTCCAAAATCCGCAATCCGCGATTTCGTTAAGAACGTATTGCCCGGAATTGATGCTTCTACATCGTAACGGAAACGTGTATGAATCAACGAAATGTTAGAGAAAAGTTTTGCGTTGTACACATGGTTCCAACGCACGGTTGATGTGAAATTGCCCAACTTAAAACCACCGCTAAAAAATGCACCGCTATCATTCTGTACACTTGCCTTCAACACATCATCGCCAATATAACCACTCACAAAAAGACGATCCTTATCGCTCAAGGTGTAATTTACTTTCAGATTTGCATCATAAAAATAATAGGGCAACACATTTCGTCCACCATACGCCAATTTAAATACTCGATCAATATAAGAACGGCGCCCAGAAAGTAGAAACGAACACTTGTCTTTAATGATTGGTCCTTGAAGCGTTAAATGCGACGACAGTAAACCAATGCCCCCCGACGCACGAAACGATTGCTGATCACCATCTTTCATGCGAATATCCATCACACTCGAAATGCGTCCGCCGTACTGTGCCGGAAAACCACCTTTGTACATCGTTACATCCTTCAACGCATCGTTATTGAAAACAGAAAAGAAGCCAAACAAATGCGAAACGTTGTACACAACCGCCTCATCGAGTAAGATCAAATTATCATCACCATTTCCCCCCCGCACAAACATCGCATTCTGGCCCTCGCCACCGCGCTTCACACCCGGCATCAATTGCATGACCTTAATCACATCCGTCTCCCCACCAATGGTCGGAATCGAACGAATCTGATCAACTGGAATGCTAATCGCACTCGTCTGGGTCGATTTTACCTGCTCTTGATTGCGATCCGCTACAATTTCTACCACTTTCGTAACCGCCGAAGCCGATACCAGTTTAACATCTCGCGTTACATTCTGACTTAATTTCACAGGAATTTTTTGCGGCGCAAATCCAAAATAATTGCACACCAGCGTGTACTCACCCGCCGGAAGTGTGAGCGAATAAAACCCATACACATTGGTTGCTGTGCCTTTGGCCGTTCCCGGCGCACTCACAATCGCACCAATCACAACTTCGCCATTGGCAGAATCTGTAACATAGCCGCTAATGGTATATTCTGGTTGTTGCGCATGGAGCGCATTCGTGCTGGCCAACAAAATGAAAAGCAACAGCAACGTTTTTGAAAAAAGTAGAATGCGCATAAAGAGATGATCGTTCTGCAAAAATAACCTATTTGGTCTTAGCCAGAGACGCTTCATCTAAACGAATAGTTACAGGTAAATTATTTTTTACGCACAGAAACAGCCGTTTTCTTCTTGGCCGAACGAATTTGCTTTAAAACACCCTTCAACGCCTCATCGGGCGTTTTCTTTCCCGAAATATCGTAGTAAAAACCATCAATCGTGTAGGTTGCACACCAAATTGGTTTTTTGTTGCGCTCCCGAAAACGCCAGAGACCAATCAAATGTCCATCGGTTAGTGCAAACAAATCTTCGAGTGTAAGCGCTTTTGTAGGGGCTGAAGTTTTAGCCATAAAAGTCAACGTGAATTGGAAGGCCGAAAGTACACTTTATGGTGCAATTAGGGATGGTAAACGTATTGCTCAATACCCAATACCGATTTTGCGCTCTTTGCGAAACTCTTTGCGCCCTTTTGCGGTTAAAAAAAGTGAATGATCTTGCAAACAACTACCCCAAAAAATGCACAAACAACCAAGGTGCGGAGCATCGAGATGAAATCTGGTCACGATGCCTCTGGATTGGAACTTGGAACTTGGAACTTGGAACTTGGAACTTGGAACTTGGAACTTGAGTTTTGTAATCTCTTATTCTTATCTTTGTCCCAGTTCTTTATTCACTTATCCAGAAAGGCAGAGGGATGCGCCCGATGAAGCCTTGGCAACCTATTCGATTTACTTGAAAAAGGTGCCACCTCGTACTCTGAAAAGAGATAGATAAGACGCTTATTTTTCAATAACCGCGATCTCTTCTGAACACTACGCAGAAGGGATTTTTTTTTGTCCTATGCAAACAACCGAACGATTCAGCAATCGTGTCGATGATTATGTGCGCAGCCGCCCGCACTATCCGCCCGCACTTCTCCAAAAACTGGAAGAGGCCGGCGCGTTGCATCGTGGAAATACAATTGCTGATATTGGCTCTGGAACAGGTATTTCCTCCAAATGGTTGCTCGATGGCGGCTACACCGTTCTTGGAATTGAACCAAACACAGCCATGCGCCAAGCTGGCGAAAATTACCTCTGCAACTATCCAAATTTTACCAGCATCGCCGCAACCGCACAAGATACAGGTCTGGATAAACATGCTATCGACACAATTGTTGCTGCACAAGCTTTTCATTGGTTCAATGAAGAACAAGCGCGCACCGAATTCAAACGCATCCTTAAACCGAAAGGAACGATCATCCTTATTTGGAATGATCGCCTCATCAACGATACCGATTTTTCAAAATCTTACGAAGATACCCTGCGCTATTTCGGAACCGATTACCAAACCGTCGATCATAAGCAAATCGCCGAAGCCTCGTTCGATCAGCTTTGGGGCAAAAATAAGTGGCAATGTGTTGAAGAACCCAATTTTCAAGACCTGAATTTCGACGCGTTGCAGGCACGTATTCTCTCCTGTTCCTACATGCCTCAAAAAGATCACCGCGATTATGAATTTATGCGGTATGTGCTCAAGAAAATTTTTGTACGCTACCAAGAAAACGGAACCGTACGCCTCAATTACACCACCAAAGCTTATTTCGGAAGTATCGATTAACATCCCCAACCTTATTTGTCCAAAAAAATTATGGCCAACATACACGAAGAAATAAAAAAACGCATACTCGTCATCGACGGCGCAATGGGCACCATGATTCAACGGCATAAGCTCGAAGAAGCCGATTATCGTGGTACACGTTTTGCCGATTGGAAACACGACCTCAAAGGCAATAACGATTTGCTCGTTTTGACACAGCCACACATCATTCTAGATATTCACCGCGCGTATTTAGATGCGGGGGCAGATATTATAGAAACCAATACCTTCAATGCGCAGGTTATTTCGCTCGCCGATTATAAAATGGAATCGCTGGCGTACGAACTCAATCTTGAAGCGGCAAAAATTGCGCGACAAGCCGCTGATGAATTTACCGCAAAAGATCCGTCTCAACCGCGCTTTGTTGCAGGTGCTATTGGGCCAACAAACCGAACCTGTTCGCTTTCGCCCGATGTCAACGATCCCGGATTTCGGGGTGTAACGTACGACGAACTTGTACATGCGTATTCCGAACAAATAAACGGATTGCTCGATGGCGGTTCCGATATTTTGCTCGTCGAAACAATTTTTGATACCCTCAATGCGAAAGCGGCTTTGTTTGCGATTCAACAAATTGCACAAGAACGCAACATCCGTATTCCGGTAATGGTGTCTGGAACCATCACCGATGCCAGTGGCCGCACCCTCTCGGGGCAAACAACCGAAGCTTTTTTAAATTCCATCTCGCACCTCGACTTGTTGAGCGTTGGTTTAAATTGTGCGTTGGGTGCATCGCAAATGCGTCCGTACATCGAAGAACTTGCCGTGAAAGCGCCGTTTGCTGTGAGCTGTTATCCTAACGCCGGATTGCCCAATCAATTTGGCGAATACGACGAAACACCGGAGATGATGGGCAAGCAAGTAAATGATTTTTTGCAAAGTGGTTTTTTAAATATCGTTGGTGGATGCTGTGGTACAACGCCCGAACACATTCGCGAAATTGCGCGCCTAGCGCGCCTCACACGCCCGCGCACAAAACCAACCATCGAGCCATTCATGCGCTTGAGTGGATTAGAACCTGTTACACTTCGTCCCGAAAGTAATTTCATGAATGTGGGCGAACGCACAAACGTAACCGGCTCACGCAAATTTGCCAAACTCATCATTGATCAGAAATTTGATGAAGCACTTGCCGTTGCTCGCGAACAAGTTGAAGGTGGCGCACAAGTCATTGATGTGAATATGGATGAAGGCATGCTCGATTCGGAAGGAAGCATGGTGAAATTCCTAAACCTCATCGCATCCGAGCCCGATATTGCGCGTGTACCCATCATGATCGATTCGTCTAAATGGCCTGTCATCGAAGCTGGACTGAAATGCGTGCAAGGAAAAGCCATTGTCAATTCCATTTCGCTCAAAGAAGGCGAAGAAGCATTTCGTTACCAAGCTACGCGCATCAAGTATTACGGTGCTGCAGTGATTGTGATGGCGTTTGACGAACAAGGTCAAGCGGACTCGTTGGAACGTCGCATTCAAATTTGTAAGCGCGCTTACGATGTGTTGGTCCATGATGTTGGCTTTCCACCACAAGACATTATTTTCGATCCCAATATCTTTCCTGTGGCAACGGGAATGGATGAACACCGCCGCAATGCGCTCGATTTTTTCTTAGCTACAAAATGGATCAAAGAAAATTTACCGCTTGCAAAAGTGAGTGGCGGTGTGAGTAATGTATCGTTTTCGTTTCGCGGCAACGATCATGTGCGCGAGGCCATTCATTCGGCTTTCCTGTATCACGGCATTCAACATGGTATGGATATGGGTATTGTCAATCCTTCGCAGTTGCAAGTGTATGACGAGATTCCAAAAGATTTATTGGAATTGGTTGAAGATGTTTTGCTCGATCGGCGCGATGACGCAACGGAGCGGTTGATTGTACATGCCGAGAAAGTAAAAGGAAGTGGCGGCGCACAAAAAACCGAACGCGACGATTCCTGGCGACAAGGAACCGTGCAAGAACGATTGACGCATTCGCTCGTCAAAGGCATTACCGATTTTATTGAAGCCGATACCGAAGAAGCGCGGCAGCAAGTTTCAAAATCGCTTGAAGTGATTGAAGGGCCGTTGATGAAAGGGATGAATGTGGTGGGTGATTTGTTTGGTGCCGGAAAAATGTTTTTACCGCAAGTGGTGAAAAGCGCGCGTGTGATGAAAAAAGCCGTGGCGTATTTAGAACCGTATTTGCAGGCCGAGAAAACGGCAGGGTCGGGCCGTGCGGCGGGGAAAGTATTGATGGCAACCGTAAAAGGTGATGTGCACGATATTGGAAAAAATATCGTCGGTGTTGTACTGGCTTGCAACAATTATGAAATTATAGATTTGGGCGTGATGGTTTCGAGCGATAAAATTCTCGAAGCTGCTCGTAAAGAAAATGTCGATGTTATTGGTTTGAGTGGTTTGATTACACCTTCGCTCGACGAAATGGTGCATGTGGCCAAAGAAATGGAACGGCAAGGTTTTACCATTCCGCTTTTGATTGGCGGCGCAACCACATCGAAAGTACATACCGCTGTAAAAATTGCACCCAATTACAAGCATCCGGTTATCCACGTCAACGATGCTTCACGCAGTGTTCCGGTTGTTAGCGCATTAATTTCGCCCGAACTAAAAAAAGTATTGGTTGCCGATTTGAATACGGAATACGATCGTGTACGCGAACAAAATGCCCGCGCAAACAGCGCCGATAAATACATTAAACAGGAAGAGGCACAAGCCAATCCGTTTGTGATTGACTGGAGTAAAACCACGCCAATAAAACCAAAAGTACTAGGAACGCAAGTGCTTGAAAATTATCCACTCGAAAAATTAATACCTTATATCGACTGGACACCCTTTTTCCACAGTTGGGAATTGAAAGGAAGCTACCCGAAAATTTTCAATGATCCTGAACGCGGAGCCGAGGCAAAAAAATTATTTGACGATGCACAGAATATGCTGCAACAGATGATTGCCGAAAAATGGATTTCGGCACAAGCTGTTTTTGGATTCTGGCCCGCTAATGCCAACGGCGATGATATTGAAGTGTATGCAGACGATACGCGCGCGCAAGTGAACGCCAATTTTTTCACCATCCGTCAGCAAACAAAAAAGCCAACAGGTCAAGCCAATGTTGCTCTTGCCGATTTTCTTGCGCCAAAGCATACGGGTGTTTCAGATTACCTCGGTGGTTTTGCGGTAACTGCTGGAATTGGTGTGGACGAAAAAGTAAAAGCGTTTGAAGCCCAACACGACGATTACAACGCGATTTTGTTAAAAGCTTTAGCCGACCGTTTGGCCGAAGCATTTGCAGAGCATTTGCACGAGCGTGTACGCAAAGAATTTTGGGGCTATGCCGCCGATGAAAAATTATCTAACGAAGAATTAATCCGCGAAGCGTATGCGGGCATTCGCCCCGCCCCAGGCTATCCCGCGCAGCCCGACCACACCGAAAAGCCAACGCTTTTCAATTTGCTTGGCGCCGATCGCACAGCCATCACGCTTACCGAAAGTTTAGCCATGATGCCTGCCGCATCGGTTAGTGGCTTGTATTTTGCACACCCTGACGCGCATTATTTTGGTGTTGGCCGCATTAAACAAGATCAGGTGGCGAGCTATGCAACCCGTAAAGGTTGGAGCCTTGCAGAAGCCGAAAAATGGCTTGGTCCTAATTTAGGCTATTAAAAAAAGAATCGTTTTTATGCTATCGAAGTAGTTGATATGTCAACTACTTCGATTTTTTGTTTTTTTAGGTCATGTGTTTTTAGCATCGCATCTAGTTAAAAAGTATGTAATTTTACCAACTAGTTACACGTCAATTGTCTGACACGGCGTTTTTGTATCAATAGTTATTCTTATATCGAAAGCTCATGCGCGCATACCTATTGCATAAATGGGAAAATCATCCGCTTCAACTGATTGTTTTTGTTGCTGCGTTTTTTCGGCTGCTTGCTGTTCTCTTCTCAAAGGGATACGGCATGCACGACGACCATTTTCTAATCATCGAAGCGGCGCAATCGTGGGTGGATGGAACAGATTACAACAATTGGCTTCCGGGGCATGGCGATTCGTTGCCTGACGGACATAGCTGGTTTTATTCGGGGCTTCATTTTTTACTGTTCAAATTTTTCAATGCCATTGGTTTCGTTGATCCTGATTTGAAAATGTATGTTGTGCGCTTGTTGCATGCAGCATTTTCGATGATTACAGTTGTGTTGGGTTTTCGCATTACAGAACATTATGCGGGTAAAAATCTGGCACGCACCGTTGGTTTGTTGTTAGCTATTTTATGGCTCTTCCCGATGATGAGTGTACGCAATTTAGTAGAAGTTGTTTGTGTGCCATTCCTGATGTACGCCACTTGGCTTATGATTCGTTCCGAAAAAGAAAACCGGATGGCATTGATGGTGTATGCGGGTTTAATTGCGGGACTAGCATTTTCGGTGCGTTTTCAGTCGCTCTTTTTTGTTGGTGGACTTGGCCTTACTTTATTGTTTCAGAAAAAATGGAAAGCGGCCATTCTTTTTGGAGCAAGTGCTTTGTTTTGCATGGCACTCATTCAAGGAGGAATTGATTCCTATTTGTGGGGAAGACCATTTGCCGAATTTGAAGAGTATGTGCGCTACAACATAAACAACCGCTATTCGTACAATACAAAACCCTGGTTCAATTATTTTCTAACCCTCGGCGGACTACTCGTTCCACCCTTGAGTGTTATGTTGCTGTTTGGTTTTTTTAGAAGCTGGAAAAAATACCTGCTTTTATTTTTACCATCTTTTTTATTCCTCGCGTTTCATTCATATTTCCCCAACAAGCAAGAGCGTTTTATTTTTCCCATCATTCCGTTTCTAATTATACTGGGTATGATTGGCTGGTCAGAATTTAAAACAGCTTCCGCATTTTGGCAAAAGCGACCAAAACTCTTACGCGGCTTGTGGATTTTTTTCTGGTGTGTGAATACGTTACCACTTTTGTTTATCAGTGTTTCGTACAGCAAACGCAATCGGGTAGAGGCGATGTTGTATTTGCAACACAAAGGCGATGTGCAATCGTTGGTCATCGAAGAATCTATTCGCGAAGATTTTACGATGCCGCCATTGTACTACCTCAAAAAATGGATTTCGCCCATTGGTATCACAACCAGTTTGAGTAGCGATTCTGCACGTAAACTAGTCAATACATTTCCAAATGCACTCAAACCCAATTATGTGCTTTTTATGCAAGAAGATAATTTACAAGCGCGTGTAGATACCTTCCGAAAAACGTATGGTGATATTACTTACGAAGCTACCATCAAGCCGGGGGCGTTGGACGAATTGATGCATTGGCTCAATAAAGAGAATAAAAATTTTACCTGTACAATTTATAAAATCAAACAGCCGTAATCTGGTTTTTCCTCCCGCATACCCACGCAGACATGAGATTAGAGACATGAGACTTGGCGATTTACTTAATTAGTGAATTAGTGATTTACCAATTCACTAATTTGCTAATTGCACGTTGCATGTGTGGTGGAAAAATTCGCCAACTGCGCGGAAGTCTGTGCGATCTCATGTCTCACGTCTCTAATATCATGGTTCAAAAAAATCCACACAAAAACTCAATTCGTCATACCACTCGCATTCAGGAAATTATCAATGTAAGCGGCATCTGCTGCAAATTTATCGGAAGCTAATTTGTCCCAATAATTTAGCGCATCGGCAGAACCATTGTCCATAGCCGAATACTTTTCTTGTGTAACATCAACATTGAACCGATAATAGTTTGGTGCAGGTAAAACCTGTTTCAATTCATAATCTGTAGATTGGTTTACCCCATACATCATAATATCAATCAAGGGTTGAATCCATTTAACAGCACTCATCGATTGCGATTTGGAAATAGACAAATTTCCAGAATAGCGTCCGGTACTGAGCGAAAGTACAAATACATTGGAAAGCGTATCGGTAATGGTTTTATCAGGTGCATAAAACTTTCCATGGCGTATAAATTCAGCCAAAGCACCCACAGATGGATTATTGATAAACACACCGCCATCAATGCAGTTGAATGTTTTGCCGCCCATGACAAAATTGTGTGGCGGGAAATAGGTTGGCCCAGCAGAAGTACAGCGACAAACATCAGTCAATGCGAAATTTTCCATGGGATCGCTTTTGGCTTCGCGTGTTTTGAAAAAACGAGGCTCGTTGTTAAAAATATCGTAGCTCGTAATTAAAAGTGGTTTGATGGATTGATTGAGGCGAACACCATCCATACGTTCTTTCAAAACAGCCTCCAGTCCGCTCGGATCATATAGCGTTTCGCCACCAAAAACATAGCCTTTTAGTTTTCGCATCAAACCTGGTTTTGGGAAAATGCGTTCGCCATTTTGCAAATAGATATTTAAAATATCTTGAAACGTAAAACGTGGTTGGATTGGATTGTTGACAGCAGGGACAGTCATGGCAACGCCAATCAATCCGCCCGTAGAAGTTCCCGCAATTAAATCAAAATACTCGTGTAGTCGTTTGGGCGCAAGACCCTTTGCTGTGCGTTGCGCATTGAGTCGATTTTCGAGCAATAAAAGAAAGCGAGCAGGGATAACGCCGCGCATGCCGCCGCCATCAATACTAAGAATACGAATTGGTTCCATGGTGTGAGGGTTTTATGAAATTGAGGATCTCAAATATACAACAGCAATGCGCCTATGTCAAGTTTGACACAACACAATAAATGTGAATTTTGAAAATCTAGATGAAATGCTCTAGCTTATTTTTTCTGCACATCCAACACAACGGCAGCATACCCAACATCGCTCACTGGCTTCGAAATACTGACGTTGCCATTCGCATCGCGTGTGTACGTAACTTGTGTCGATAATTTTCCAGCCAATGCCGTATTTATTTTTGCCGCCAAATTTGCACCCGGAGCTTTGCTAATCTGATCATTCAAGGCTTTATAATCAATAGGCTCATTGGTAACAAGCACCGCCATTTGATCTGTTGTGCCTACTTCGTCGGGATAAAGCGTATGGTCTTTTGGAAATAGTCGTGTACCCGTTACGCCGCAGTATGGCGAATGTTTGGGCGTGTATGGGAAAAGAATATAGGTTGTGTTGTTTGTTTCCAAACCAATCAAATAGGTATAGCAAGCCACATTGTTGGTGAAATTAATTTTGAATGGTGTTCCACTTTTACCTTTTGCAACAGGCGATTGCGTTGCAAATAAATTGCCTTGTTTTTGAACAAACGGAATGCTTTGTTTGGTTGCTTGATTTTCTAGACCAAATGTTGCTTGCAAGGTTGTAGGCGTTGGTTTTCCTGCCTCGCCCATCGGATTGAGTCCATAAGCCTCTACAACAAAATGATCGAAATCGGCGTAACGTACATAGCAAACACCTTCTTTTCCCCAATCCATGCCCCACGAGTTCATGATCTGAAATGCACCGCCTTCTTTGTAATCGTCGTAACCAACAACACACATGGCATGGCCACCAAAGCCATCCATCGCATAATCATCGCGTGTCGGAATCCATACTTCTTTGCCTTCCATGCTGCGCATAAAACTTCCGCCCACGCGCATCCCAATCACCACCGGCGCACCCGCCGCTAAATTCTGTTTGATGGCCAACATGTTGACACGATAATCCTCGCCATCCATCGACAAACGATTCGCACCATTAATTTTAAAAGGCTGTGCTTCGCTAATTTGTGCACTCGTCGGTTTCTTACTGCACGAGTTTTCGTCGTACGGAAATTTATCAAAATCGAGGTCGCCATTTTTTTGCAAGGCTTCCATCGCATATTGCAAATACGCGCCCTGACAATCTTCCAGCGCAATCTGATTATACAAATACGAAGGACTAAACGCCACCTGATCGGGATTAGAACCCGTTTGGCGCGCATGCATAATTGTACGCGCAGCATACGAGCTGGCCCAAGCTACACAAGAGCCTTGCTGACCTTGATTCATTCGCTTTGGCGCAAAATTCAACAACGAAACGCGCTCCGGCATGGGATTCTTGACATTATCGGCCAACGGCTCAAAAACCTGCGCCTGATCATATACTTTTTGATCCATGTCGCAACCCTTGCTATATGACGAAGCATTGCTGTTGTTGCTCACAATACCGCCCAAGTTGCAGCCACCTTTGAAAAACCAAAGCGCAGCAAGCGCAACCAAAACAAGTAAACCAATTTTCGGTCGGCGAAACAAAAAGCCAATTACTTGTGGCAGGAAATAAATGAGCGGACCAAAGCCGCCGCCACCTCCGCCACCGCCCGGAAAATTGCGGCCACCGCCTGGATTATTGTTGGGAGAAGAAGAATCGTTGTCGCGGTCAATACGAATGGGCATGGTGTCAGTTTTTTTGAATGGTCGAAATTAGGACAAACCCGTTAAAATCCAAGTCATTTTGTCGTTTAAATCAAATGATTCAACATTTACTAGCGATTATTAGTCTATTGTTTTCTATTTTTGCCTCCAACACACCTTTTGTCCATAACCGAAAAACACATAACATGAAAAAAGCTACACGCTTATTGGCGCTTTGTGCTTTGGCTCCGGCCTTCCTGACAGCACAAAACCTTGTAAAAAATGGATCATTCGAAGAGCATAAATGCGAACCCAAAGGATGGGGACAAATCAACCGCTGTTCGGCTGTTTCTAGCGCAAACAATACGACCGTAGATTATTACGGACCAAAAGCCTGCAAAGGTCAAGCAAAGTCAACCGGTGCAAATTTCATGGGCGCGCAAAATGCGTTTGAAGGAAATTACTACGCAGGAATCATCGCTTATTATGGCGATCAAACTGCCGATTGGTCAACACTCACCAAAGGCGAAGGCGTTGGTACAAAATCTGGCTATAACGGTTATACCGAATACATCCAGATGGAATTTTCACAAGCACTTACTGCTGGAACAACCTATAAAATTGCGTTTCAAGTAAGTCTCGCCGATCAGAGTGCCTTTGCCGTTTCTGGTCTTGGTGCATACATCACAGGCGAAAAAATGAATACAACTAAAAATACCTACCTCGATGTAGAACCACAAATTTCTTCTGCTGCAATGACTGATAACGTTAGCGGTTGGACAGAAATTTCTGGCAATTACACGGCAAAAGGTGGCGAGATGTACCTCATCATTGGTTGCTTCAAAAAAGGAATGGATAAGAAAATGGTAGCTGGCGAGAAAAATACCATGAACATGCGCCGCGCTTATTATTTTGTGGATGGTGTAAACGTTGCCGTTGGTGAGGCTGCCGTTACAAAACCAAAAGTTGAACTCAATGGCAACATCGATGATTTTGCAAAAGTGATGAGCGGTCAAAGCATTGCCCTCAAAGGCTTAACCTTTGAAACCGGAAGCGCGAAAATCAAAACAGAATCGTATGCCGAATTGGATAAATGGGTGAAGTTTATGAACGAGCACCCAGAACTCAAAATCAACATCGAAGGCCATACCGATAAAACGGGTAACGAAACAACCAACCAAAAACTGTCTGAGCAACGTGCTGCTTCTGTCAAAGCATACTTCGTAAGCAAAGGCATTGCTGCTGATCGCATGAAAACTGCTGGTTACGGTTCATCAAAACCAATCGATACCAAAAATGCAGCTAGCGTAATCAATCGCCGTGTAGAAATTTCGGTGCAGAAGTAAACGTTTAGAAGATTCCAAAGGTCAAACACCCAAGTTCCAAATTTGGAAGTTTGATTTTGATCTTTGGCGTTTAGGTATAAAATTTAAAAACCGCTCCTGAAAGGAAGCGGTTTTTTTGTGGGAGAAATAACATCCTTAATCTTTGTCATCTTACCCTTAATCGGCGGTAATTCTTTGCGCTTGAGCGAAGTGGCCGAATCCCGCTCCGCAGGATTTGCAATCCTGCGGAAAAAGCCACAATTAAATGTGTTGAATTTTAATGCGAGAAAATGCCGCAGGATTGCAAATCCTGCGGAGCGTGCTGCTTTTTTGTGTGGGAGAATATTTCGCACAGATTGCCATGCGTTTTTGGAACTTGTCTTTTGGAAATTTCCTACTTAATCTTCGTCATCCCCCCGCTCCGCAGGATTTGCAATCCTGCGGAGCGTGCTGCTTTTTTGTGTGGGAGAATATTTTGCACAGATTGCCATGCGTTTTTGGAACTTGTCTTTTGGAAATTTCCTACTTAATCTTCGTCATCCGCCCCTTAATCGGTGGCAACCCCGCTCCGCAGGATTTGCAATCCTGCGGAAAAAGCCACCATTAAATCTGTTGAATTTTAATACGAGAAAATGCCGCAGGAGTGCAAATCCTGCGGAGCGTGCTGCTTTTTTGTGTGGGAGAATATTTCGCACAGATTGCCATGCGTTTTTGGAACTTGTCTTTTGGAAACTTCCTACTTAATCTTCGTCATCCGCCCCTTAATCGGTGGCAATTCTTTACGTTTCAACGAAGTTGCCGAATAGGTATAAACATCGCCATCAACTTCAATAATTTTTACTTGTAAATCGCCAATTTGGCGGTTGCCTTTGCGTTGGGTTTTGTCGTTGGTTTTGACAAGGTGTAACACGTAAGTACATTCGTCAATCCACTTGATTGAGTATTTGGCGTAATGCCCAGTTTTCGGGTCGCGTTCAATTTGGTAGAGGCTGTCGCGCTCCACCACAATGCCTGGCATATCGTTGAGTTTGAATTTTCCGTTGTGAAATTTCTGGCAGTCGTTATTCTGCGCAAAGGCCGTGTGCGCAACAAATACCAATCCGGCGGCTAAAACAAGTTTTTTGATGAGGTTCATGTTGGGTTTATTTTCCGGCAAGATCATAATTTGGTTTTGTATCTGCAAATGCGTTAACAAATTTGTGTTGAAAACGTTGCTATCTGTGTATTCGGCGCGGCTTGTGTTCGGACTAATTTTGATGAAAAGAATTTATTCCATGCGCACAAAAATAGGGTTACTGTTTTCCTGCTGGATGCTTGTTTTTGCATGCGGTCTTTTGGCGCAACCTTCAGAACGGAAAAATACGCCTACCGATTACATTACAAAATACAAAGACGATGCGGTGCGTGAAATGCAACTCTACCGCGTTCCGGCTAGCATTACCCTTGCGCAAGGCATGCTCGAATCCGACAACGGCAATTCGGCCCTTGCTGTTTATGCCAACAACCATTTCGGAATCAAATGCCATACCGATTGGAAGGGCGATTCGTATCACCAAGACGATGATGAAAAACACGAATGCTTCCGAAAATACCCAAGTGTTTATGATTCGTATGTTGACCATTCGCAATTTTTGAAAAATCGGCAGCGGTATGCTGGCTTGTTTGAATTGAAAATTACCGATTACAAAGGTTGGGCGCGTGGCTTGAAAGCTGCGGGTTACGCAACAGACCCACGTTATGCCGATCGGTTGATTGACATCATCGAACGCAATAAACTCTACGAATACGATAAATTAGAATCGCTGCCAAGTGCGTCTTCGCCCAAGCCCAATGCCGGACAAGTAACATCAGCGATTAATGGACGACAAGTCTTTTTAAACAACGACATCAAGTATGTGATTGTAAAAGCAGACGATACGTTTTCGAAAATTGCGAACGATTTGAATATGGGTGTTTGGCAATTGTACAAATACAACGACATGACGAGTAGCACCGCTTTGCAAGCCGGAATGCTTTTATACATTCAGCCCAAACGCCGCCGCGCCGAATCGGCTGAAACGCACACGCTCAAACCTGGCGAAACGATGCACGATATTTCGCAACGCTATGGTATTCGCTTAAAATCACTTTATAAACTCAACCGCTTGGAATACGGTACAATTCCGAAATCCGGCGAAGTCTTGCATTTGCGGAAACGTAAACCAGCAGCTTAGATTTTTATTTTTTACTTCGCCCGTAAACCCTGCAATTCTGGCTCTGCACCAGAAATATTGCGCACTTCTTTTCTAAATAATTTTTCGCCACTCGCTGCATAAACTTCAAGCACAGATGTATTCAGCTTGTTATGCGCACCTGCTTCCTGAATGCGTGTGTATAAATTGCTATCCCAAATTAGTTGAATGTGTTTAGGATCAATGCCCGATAACGATTTTTGTAAAATATCAGTTTGCTCCACCTCGCGCACGTCCTGCAAAACAAGCGTGATGCCATTTGCCGGATTGTTTCGCCACGTGTTTAAATGTTCAGAAAAAACATACAAACAATTCAAACAATCATTTGGATTGAATGCAAACACGAGGTGATTTTTGGCTTGCGGATGAAACGCGGAAACGCGTTCGAAAATGGAAACGGTTTTATGCTGCGTTGCCGGCACATCACAGGAAGCAATCAGAAACAACATCGGCAAAAATATTTTTTTAACGTACCACATACTTTTCAAAATAATAATGTTCACGGTCTTTACTGATACAAAGCAGTGTGTCGTTGCGACGACTAAACTGCGGTGCAAGTTTCAATAACGTATCAGACACAATTTTTCCCGACGCATCGCTCAACCGCAAACTCGTCCATGTCGATTTGGTGTCAAACATATTGGCGGGTTTATGCGAAACCGTATAAACCAAGGCATCTGAAAACGCTTCGTACGTGCCACACACAATTTCGGTATCCTGCAAAGCCGGTTGTATGCGCCAACGCGCATGCCGCGCCGCATCACACAAACCATATTGCGTCATCACCAAAAGCGTATCGCCCATAAACCGAACCGTCTTGTAAAAACTCATGTACTCATAACCCGTAGAACGATAACCCGACAAATGATGCGTGTTTAAAACCTCTTCGGCCCAATACAAACTATCGTTTTCTAAATTGATTTTTCCAAGCAAGGTCAAACTGTCTTTATCCGTTACAAGCATCGTGTCCATTTGGCTAAACGGACTTTCCTGATTCACCGCCATGAGGTAAATGCTCTGATCATTGACTGTAAAGCCAAACTCAAAAAGACCCGCATAATGCCCGTAACGTGTTTTCGGAAATTGATCGCCATATACCGGAATGATGGATTTGGTTTTAAAATCCAGGTCCGTAACAATCACATAATCCATAAACGTAACGTTGATCATATTGCGTAGCAAATTGCTATCGCGAATCATGCTTTGCAATTGCTCGGGATTATCGCTGTGTGCGTCTTTGAAAAAATCGACTGCTGCGTTGATGTTGGTGTATTTATATTGACAAGTAGCATAGTAATAACAATAAAAATTTCCGTTGGCAAACGTAAAACTCATGATGCGCGAAGCCAGATTCGGATCTTTCGTAATGTTGTCTGTGAGCGGCACCAATTCCTGAAAAGCCGGCCAGAATTTTTTATGCGTCTGTGTAACGAGCGAATCGGTATTCAGTTTTGGTCCACTGTATTGGTTGTGAATTTTTCCGGTGCGTACATTATAAATAACAATGTTGTTTTTGATTTGCATAGCAGCCAGCGAATCGTTGATCCAGTGCAACGAACGCGGCATAGAACGAATGACGAGATCGTTTTCATCGAGCATCGTTTTAGAAACAGCTCGTAATGCGAGTGGCGAATTTCCGCCCCCGCAACTGGCCAGCAGCGCGGAGACGGAAACGATCACCAAAATGAAAAGTTGTCGCATACTTATTCGGTAATGTGTAATTTGATCACATTGCCCTCATCCGTTGCCGTGATGGTTGAAATGGTATCCAGGTTAGGCGCATCATCGGCAAGAATCAAGAACTTCACACCCGGAGAAGAACCAAGAATGCTAAATTCCTCTGGACTTAGCAAGTCAGCCGGAAGCACGCCATTATTGCCCGGATCGGTGTAGTTGGGAATGATCGCACCGCCATCAACTACATAACAACAAACACATTTAGAACATGCATTTTTGGCACACAATGGTTCATTTTCTGGTGGCGGCCCAATGCCAACTAGCCAACCATGAATGGAAGTAACAATCGGCCCGCGCGACGATTCCGAAAGACTTACCTGTTCGTACAATTTCGGCGAAGCCGTGCGAATGGCTTCACCCGCATCTTCAGTTGTCCAGTAACGACTTACATGAACAGCCTGTCCAGAAGGTGGCGCTTGTGCAGCCTCATCACGCTTGGAGCACGATAAGAAGAACACAGAAAGCCCAACGGTTAGCGAAAATAAAATTGATTTTCTCATAAGTATATAGTGTTGGTTTAGGCTTCAAATGTATTTATAGTAAAATAATATACAAAAATGTAAATTTATTTTTTAATATGCAAAATGGCATACTCTTTTTCTTCTATAATCGATTTCTTCCAAAAATGACTAGTATTTAAAAATTTAATTTCTTGACAAACAGGTTTTTGTACGAACGTCGGAACGATCTGTACAGTCCAAAACACGAAAATAGAGTTGCTGGAAACTCAAAATACCTGTATTCGAGCTGAAAGGCCCTTCCATAGAGGCGTTTATCAATGTCGAACTTCTAGAAAAAATATGCAGAAAACTCAGCCAAAAAATAAATAACCCACAACAATCGCCGCAACAATTCCGGCTAAATCGGCCAATAAACCATAACCAATCGCATACCGCGTTTTGCGCACACCCACCGAACCGAAGTAAACCGCAGCAATGTAAAATGTAGTATCTGCCGCTCCTTGCATGATGCACGCTATACGCGCGGGCAAGGTATCTGCACCTTGTTTCAATAAATCAACAATTAATGCTTGTGAACCTGAACCACTCAAGGGTTTCATCATGGCCACCGGAAGTGCCGGAACAAAACGCCCGTCAATTCCCAGTTGCGCTACAATCCAATAAGCACCATGCAACAACAAATCCATTGCTCCCGAAGCACGGAAAACCGCAATGCCCACAAGCATGGCCACCAAATACGGAATGATGCGAACCGCTGTTTGAAAACCTTCTTTTGCCCCCTCAATAAAATTATCAAACACATTTTGTTTCCGAAACGCACCCGCCAACAAAAACGCAATGATGATCGAAAAAATAATACCGCTCCCCACTACATCCGAAACGGTTTGAATCGTCTGCTGATCGTAACGCAATAAATAATTGACCGGAAGAATAAATACAGCCGCAATGCCCGCCAACATCAGCCACAAACGACCATCGCGCCATAAGTTCTGACGAAACATCAATAAAATAATTCCAGTTAAAGTCGAAATCGTTGTGGCAATTAAGGTCGGAAGAAAAATATCCGAAGGATTCAGCGCACCATTTTGTTGACGCAAGGCAATGATTGTAGTGGGAATTAACGTTAGGCTCGATGTATTAATAACCAAAAACATAATTTGCGCATTCGACGCTTTTTCTTTCTCTGGATTCAATTCCTGCATTTGCTCCATCGCCTTCAAACCCAAGGGCGTTGCTGCATTGTTTAAGCCCAACATATTTGCCGCAAAATTCATGAGTACGCTTCCCATTGCAGGATGACCTTTCGGGATTTCAGGAAACAACCGACTAAAAAATGGTGAGGTAACACGCGATAAAAAACCAACCGCGCCGCCTTTCTCACCCACATTCATCAAACCCGACCAAAGTGTAATCATGCCCGTCAGCCCCAACGCAATTTCAAATGCAGATTTTGAAGCCTCGAAACCCTTGGTCGTCATCAACCCCAATACCGTTGTGTCGTGCAAAAAAATCAATTTGCAAAGCGCCACTACAAACGCAATGACAAAAAAGCCGAGCCAAACCCAATGCAATACCATGACTGAAAGATAGAACAGTCAATTACTGCCTAGCGCGAAAAAACAAAAGACTATCAACAAGTCAATGTTTGTGAAGCAAGTTTATGCCGTAACCGCTTCTTTCCGACAATGCACTAAAAAATTACGAATCAATTTCCAGCCTTCAGTACCCGCCGTTTCTGGATGAAATTGAACGCCCCAGATGGGTAATGTGGGATGACGCATCGCTTCCACTAAATACTGATCAGACGAAGCCAAGTGTATAAAAGAAGCCGGAAGCGAAATGCCTTCGGTATGATCTTCCGTCATGCTAATCGGCTCTTGCAAACCTGAAAATAAAACATCCTTTTTTACAACACGAATAGGAATAGCCGTTCGCACTGCCGGCCCGCGAAAAATCCGCGCACCATGAATAATGCCTAAAACTTGATGACCAAAACAAATGCCAAGCACCGGAATTTTTCCCGCCTTAACACAAGCAAATTTTTCACGATAAATCGCATGATCGATTTCTGTAAGAAATGTTGGCGAACCGCTGAAAATAATTCCCGTGCAGGATGCCATTTCTGCTGCCGTAAATTTTTCCCAATCCACAATACGGCAAGCATAACCCGCATCTTCAACCGCGGCTTGAATCTGGGGTACTTTTTTGCTCCCGAAATGAACAATTAAAATCATAGAAACGAAAATAGTATTTTTTGAAATCCGCGCCTTTTACTTTGAACCTTTATAACTCGCTTCGCTCGTTTTTCGTCAGACATGAGATGAGAGACGAGAGACATGAGACTGGGTGAAATCCTGAATTGGAAATTCATCCAGTCTCCAACTGCGCGTTGGCTTAGCGCGGTCTCTCGTCTCTCGTCTCATGTCTCATGTCTCACGTCTCATGTCTGTCTCATGTCTGTCTCATGTCTCACGTCTCATGTCTGTCTTACGTCTTACGTCTCATGTCTGTCTCTCGTCTGCGTGGACTTCTCGTGCGATGAACAATATCGTGATTTTTGAATTTGACTTTTTGTAATCTATGAGCTAAAAATACAAAACCCAAATTCCAAATCAATGCGTTTTGGAATTTGGGTTTTGAAATTTGTGCTTTTAATCTTTATTCAATAATCAACATTTCCACGCGGCGGTTTTTCTGACGACCTTCCGGTGTTGTGTTTGGTGCAATTGGGCGGGTTTGACCGAACCATTCTGTTTTCAAACGATCGCCTTCAACACCTTTGCTCATCAAGTATTTCTTAACGGCTTCTGCACGTTTCTTAGAGAGATTCAGGTTGGCTGTTGGTTTACCTACGTTGTCGGTATGACCAGAGATTTTCAACTTCCAACCTGGTTTCTTTTTCAAGAGTGCGGCGAGTTCGTCAAGCGAAGCGTAAGACGATGTGCGGATGATGTCTTTACCACTTTCAAACTCCAAATTATCAAATGCTTTCTTGATAATCTCTTGTTCTTCTTTGGTGAGTACAACAACTACATCTTTCACTTCAATTGGTTTCAAGCCATTGTCTGTTGGTTTTGGAATATCAAAACGGAAGTAACCATCAGCTACGCTGCGGATTGCTTTCTTCGATGCACCATTAACAATCACACGAACTTCGTTGATGCCTTCAGTGCCATCGCCATCGAGGCGGAAGATACACAACTCATCTGCTGGCAACGATTCGTAAGTATAGCTACCATCTTTTGCACGGCGTACAGATTTCTGACTTTGTTTCGCCATATCTACAAGGTGTAAGCGAACTTCTGGACAACCTTCGTTATCTGCCGGACCAGGTTTTTCAGGACACAAATCCACTTTGTCCATCACACCGTCGCCATCTTTATCTGGACAACCTTTGAATTGTGGTAAGCCTGCTTCTTCAGGGCAATCATCTTCTTTGTCTATGATCTTATCGCCGTCTTTGTCTGGGCAACCGTTAAATTCTTTCGGACCAGCTTCTTCAGGACAAGCATCTTGTTTGTCGGTAATGCCATCGCTATCTTTATCTGGACAGCCATTGAGCGCTTTCAAGCCCGGCTCATCAGGGCAAACGTCTTCAGAATCTTGAATGTGATCACCATCGCGGTCAGGGCATCCCAAGAATTCCCAAACGCCCGGTACATCTTTACACTTGTCTTTAGCATCCGAAACTTTGTCTTTGTCCTTGTCTTTCACGGCACGGTACATGATCGGAACTTTCAAGGCAAAATACATATCGGCACCGTAAATGGTTTTCTTTTTACTAAACCAAGTTGCTGTATTGTTTGTACCAATGATTAGTGGCCCCACGCGCAAGCCTGTACCCACCATGAAATTGCGTTGCTGATCGAACGAAAGCGGAACCGCTACACCAAACCAGCGATGATCCCAACGTGGCGTAAGGCTCAAACGGCTCATGTCGTGCACCTTTGTTGCGTTTTTGCGGAACTGAAATGCATAATACGGCGTAAAGTTTACATAGAAATCTTTCCAGATGTTGTAATCAACCTGCATTGAGAATGCGAGCGGAAGATTCATGCTGTATGTGCGTTCAGACTCATTGGAGACAAATCGATTACGAAGTGTATCATCAAAAGCCGTAATCGGAAGCGAGTCAAATTTCAAATTATTGATGTTCCAGTTATTTACTTCGGCAGTAAAGTCATTGCTCAATGTTCCTTTTTCAAAACGAATGGCTCCTAAGTCCGTTAACGAAGCACCAACACGCAGTTTGTATTTGTTCTTATGCTTCATCCATAAATTGGTTTCGCCATCCATGTCATATTTATATTTCTGCCAATCAGGTCGCCATTCATAAACAAAACCAAGATCTAAACCAATTCCAGGTTTTGAAGAAACTTTATACTTCGGAGCTTGTCCGTTTTCAAATTCAAAATTGTTGGAGTGGCCGTATTTTATATCGCTTTTGAAAAAGGTTAAGGTACTATCGTTTACAGTCAAGTATTCCAGGTTATCGGCAAACATGTAGGCAGAACCCAATCCAAGCAATAATTTCGGACGAACACCAATTTTCATAAAATGTTCTTCTTTGTCCATGACCACTTGCGCCCAGTCAAAACCAATTTCGGCCCAAGTCATGTATTGTAAACTCAAGCTTTTATTGGTGAATGGTTTCCACAACAGGGAATCGGCAAATGAGGTATAACTCAAGCGCGCCAAAGGTTGCTCCACACCATCGAGGTTGATGTGTGTGCGAATTTGTGCTGTAATACCAATCGCTGTTTTTCCGCCTTTGAGCGAAAACATAAACGATGGCAACATGATTCGGTTGGAGATGATCAACGATTTCGTTTGGTTGTTGTCGCGTGTTACCAGGTATTTTTCCATGAAGAGCGAATCTTCAAATGCAGGATAACCCGTTGTTGAGTCGGGCGGAAAAATTGGGCCTGTACGATTTTCTAAGGCTGTTTTCTTGAAACCAACATAATTGTTGCCAAGCAAGAAATTGAAACCAAATCCGCCATCAAATTTGAAGCGCGAATCGGCAATAGAAGCCGGATTGAGGTCGATGCCATTAACGCCAGCATAGTTGCTGTTTGCATAACCTAAAAAATCCTGAGCAAACGATACGCCAGAGAGCAGCATGCCGCTGAATAGTGAGAGGAGAAATTTACGTTTCATAAAAAACGGTTAAGTGTGTAAGCAAATGTAGGAAAATATGAACAACTAGCGAACGGTGTAGGCGAACAAGCTTTTGCCTTTGCCACCCGTTACGAGTGCTAAGGAGCCATCGCTGTTCAGATCTCCAATGCTAAAAGGCGTATTTCCAAAAAGTGGGAAACCAGTGGCAATGGTTCCCGCTGGATAAATCAATTGCAGTTCATTGCTTTCGCGACACACGATACCAATACGAATATCGGTTGAGGAAAAGGCAAATGTGAGCGGATCTCCATAAGCCGCTTGTTCCAACTCTTGGCGCAATAAAATTTCTTTATCAGGTTTGTAAATCGATAAATGCGATGGTGTCAGGAAAATAAATTCGCGGTTATCGTCGCCCGTTACATCGCGATAATCAAAACGCGCTTGCCCAGTTAGTCCAGAAAAATGAATTTTTTCTAACTCGTCTGTAAAACTGATGCGGTAAACATTGCCAAGCGAATCGGCTGCCACAAGCCGTGTTCGGTCAAGATCACGCCCTGCTTCGACCGTAAATTGACGCAAAGGGAACGGTAATTTCTGTGCAAGTTTTAAACGTGTCTGCCCTTGCCGATCGGTGATGTATATTTTTCCACCTTCGTCAACAGTAATTACATAGTCTTTATCGGCCACACGCACATGCTGAACAGGCGCAAGAATGCGTTGCTCTGCGCCTGCAAATTTCCACCCCTCAACAAGTTTACCTTTGCCATCGTAATTGTATGTCTTCTTATCGGCACAAGCAACCAACAAACGGTAATCTCGATTTTTTTCATAATCAAACACCCGCAACTCATTGGTGGCCTTGCTTTTTAGGGTTATCGGAAAACCAGCAAGATCATCGCCATTCCGATCAATCACATAAATTTTAGAGGCGGTATTAAAAACGAGTTGCAATTTTTCGTTCTTCAGCGCATCAATTTGTTGTACGCTACCGATGATTGGTTCTTCTAACGCTTTTTTCCAAAATACTTTTCCGGTATTGCTGATTAAATAAATGGTATGCGCATCGTCTTGCACAAAAATGTCGAAGCCTTTTGTTTTGTGGTTGCGTACCAAAATTGGGCGCGAAGAGAAGGTCGTATCGAGCGATGTTTCCCAAAGCGACGAAATTTCTTGTTTGCTCTGCGGGTGATGACGCAAGAGCATGCTTGTGTAAAACAAACCAGCACTTGTTTCGGTAAACTGTGCCGCAAAACCATCAAAGCAGTTGAGTAGTTTGGTGTGCAGTTTTAGGTCATTTGCAAAACCATCGGCACTCATTTTGCGCAACCAATCATGCGCGCGGGAAGGCGCGAGGAAAAGCGTTAGATTCGATTCGCCACTCAGGTTGCTTGCAAAATCTTCGTAAGACCGATCAGCCGCCAAATTTTTTCCGCGTCCCAATTGTGCTACATATTCGCGCAGCGATCTAGCATCTTCGCCAAAAATCACATACGATCCTTGTATCACCCAAACCGGATTGTTCAAGCGTTCATAAATGTTGCCGAGTGTTGCTGGGAGAATACTGCGTTCATTCAACTGATAAATGAGCGAATATCCAGAACTATCTGAAACGCCACCCGTACTATCGATTCGACTTAGCGCAACAAGTCGCGCGCGCGCGGTTCCCGTATTGGCAACAGCAATTAGCGCAAATGCGGCTGTTCCATTTTCACCGTTTCCGGGTGTAATGACATAACCAAACTCGTTTCCAATCCATTCACCGAAATGTGTTGCCGGATCGAATCCGGCATCTTGTTTTAAGCGATTGAGTTGTGTCTTGCGTGTTCCGCCATCGTATGCGTCTGAATAATCGGCCAAATTTTTTTGATACGTTTCAAAATTGCTCATGCTTGCTGTCCAGAACGTATATGCATGCGATGGGATGGCAAATGCCATTTCGCTGCGCTGCGCTTCTTGTCCGGCAAAACAAGAAAGCCAGAAATTTCCTGAATCGGGAGCCGCCGAATAACCATTCATTAACCACGTGTTGGGGCGTAGTGTTGCATCCAACTCTGTCCACGCATTGAAATGGCCAAAGGCATTTAACTCATCCACCAAATTGCTCTGTGCGAGCGTTCGCAGCGGAACCAGTAGGCGCGAGGCATTGACGTAAATATTGCCAGTAGCTTTGCTTCCGGCTGTTTTTCGAACAGCCATAAACGAAGCGTCTTGCGACCAATTGACGCCTTTTTTAATTTGTTCTAATCCTGATTTTACAAGATCTATTTGGTCGGAAATCATTACGATTCCAGCATTTGCTGCCGCAACAAAACGTTTGCCCGTTAAGACCGATGTTCCGGCATATTCACTTTTGGCAAACGTTTCGTTGGATGTAGTTTTTTGAACAAATTTTAATGCCGCATTTTCATCAGCAGCGCTAGGCAATGCCAATGCAAACACATAATGCAATTCATCTTTTCCGGTAATGTAAAATGCTAGAACCGCTTGCCGATCTTTGGTCAATGCCGCATATTCAGGCCATAATTCCAGCAACGAGTCAATTTGATTGGCGCAGGCATTGGCCTTGCTGCACCAAGTTGTTGCTTGTAGTTCTTCCCAGACCAAATTGCCTTGCCCTGTCTTTTTCCAAGTCTCACGCACATCTTGCGATTCGATGAGCAAAAATGCGCCTGTGGGAATGGCTTCAAGCGCATCGTGCGAAGGCGTTTTGAGCATACGCAGATGAACAAACCAAGCAATGCCAAGGCCAAGCAGGGCAATTGCTCCAACAAGGAGAAGGATTCGGTTTCTGACAGACAATGCGCGTGAATTGTTGGGTGAAATTAGTGTTGTTTGTTGGATGGGTTGGATCACATTGTACCGATTTATCAAACACGGCATGTTGAGAAGCACAACGTTTTGTAAATTGTTATGTTCAACCTGTTTCTGCTATCTTTGTTAACAAGACCCATGATCAAGCATTTGCCCCGATATTTTTCTTTCTTGTTTTTGCTTGTTTCGCCGTTGCTACAAGCGGGAAATGTTGCTTTGTTGGATATGACGCAACGCAACACAGAAACAACCGACGGCAACCGTTATTCGGCGATGCACTTGTTGCAGATTGCGGGTCTCAGTTTTTTTGAAACAACAGATGTCAACCTGGCCACTCAATCGAATTTTATACTTTGTTCATCAACTATTGAAACCACATCGTTCTCGCAAGCCGAACGCGATTCGCTGACGGCATTTGTCAATCGGGGTGGTATTTTAGTGGCTACCAATGTGAAAGATAATTTGCTGTTTTCACTTTTTGGTGTGAGTACATATTCATACCGCACCGATCGGTATTGGATGAATTGGACTTCGGATGCAACGGATAAAAGTTTGCGTTGGATGGATGATCCGAATGAATGGACGCTGAAACTTGGCGATACCTCGAATGTTGCTATTATTGGAACGCGTGGCTATCAAGTTTCAACGGGTTCTGTTCGGGCTTCGTTTGAGGATTTGTCGGCGGCTGTTGTTCGCAATGATTTCGGTTTGGGTACAACATATTTAGTTGGATTAAACTGGCGCGATGTTGTTTTGCGCAACCAGCAACAAAAACATTATGATGCAGCGCGTTCTTTTTCAAACGACTTTGAACCCCAAACAGATGTTTTTGCTTTGTACTTGCGGGGTGTTTTTGCGAAACACATTCCTTATGCCGTTTGGAAACATACCAGTAGTTTGAATAGCCGCGCAACACTCATCATCACACACGATGTTGACGCAACAACGGGAATGGGCATGATGAATGATTTTGCCAATTACGAACGATTGAATAATATTCGTGCTACCTATTTCATTACTACACACTATGTGCATGATTCACTTGCGAAAGATTTTTATACCAATTTTACAGATACCATGCGCATGACGCGCAATTATGGGATGGAAATCGCAAGTCATTCGGTAAGTCATGTTCCTGATTTTTATAATTCTACAATTGTACCCTCAGGTTTGTGTGGCAATACGCAAGCAACGTATCGGCCTTTTTGGAATGGGCAGTTTACAAGTGGTGCAACGGTCTGTGGCGAAACCGAAGTGTCAAAATTATTGCTCGAAGAAGAATTGAATGTTCATGTGCGCGCCTTTCGGGCTGGTTATTTGGCTTACAACAAATACTTGATCCAATCGCTGGAAAACAATAATTATGCATTTAACTGTACAAACAGTGCCAATTATGTATTGACTGCATTTCCGTTTCAGGCGCACCGTGGCTTATCGATGGATAGTGCGATTAGTCCTGTTTATGAAATCCCAAATCATATTTCAGATGTATTTATGGCTTCGCCTATAAGCGAGGAAAATTATTTGCAAAAAGCTGCGATCTGGAGCGATGTACTTGTCCGAAATTCGGCAAACAATGCTCCAACGTGTTTAATGATTCACCCAAACCGCTTGTGGAAAATAGACGGCCAACAAGTGCTTATTCGTTCTATGGCTGCGGGAACACGCATTCGTACCATTAACGAATATGGTGATTACTGGATTGCACGGGAGCAATGCCAGTTTACAACACAAATTAGTGGCGATAGTTTGTTGATTATTACGATTGATAGTGCTTCGTTGCCCTTAAACGATCAGTTGAGTTTTATTGTGGATGATGGCCAATTGATTGATCGTGTTTTGGTACAGACGCCAGATGGTGTAGTGATCAATTTATTGCAGCAAGCATGGGCCGACGATGATTTGATTTTATATGCTTCGGCATTCAATGAGTCGTATTCAGGTTTTACATTTCAATTGGGAAATCCTGCCGAACTGGGTTTACCTTATCCGAATCCATTTGCGGGAGTTGCACAACTCGAATTGGATCTCAATCAAGTATCAACAGTACAAATCCGTGTTTATGATTTGAGTGGGCGTATCGTAAAAGACGAACCAGAGAAAACATTAAATGTTGGGCATTATGATTTAGAGATTCACGCCGAAGATTTAGCGCCGGGGGCATATATTTATGTTATTACAATAAATGAGGAACGTAAAACAGGGCGTATCGTTGTAACTGGTGCAAAGTGATCGATAAAATGAAGCTGAGACGGTTCATTTAGCCGAAAAGTTACAGTCGTTAAAAAATCTTCGTGGCCCGATAGTTGAAGATTGTTCAACAGGAATTATCTTGTCGTTTCAAAACTAATCATTCGCTTTATGCCTAAGGAGCTATTGCATTTGCAACACCTTCATCTTCGCGCCGGATTTGGATTGCGGCCCGTTGATTTTTCTAAAATTACATTTGATCGCAAGCTTGAAGTGGATGCGATTTTTGCACAAGCATCGATCATTCAGCCCATTCAAGTGGTTGAACGTCCTACGACAAATGATAAGGGCGAAATTTCTCCGTTCAATATTATCGTGCTTATTCTGCAATCAAAAAAAGAAATGGAGCTATTGAATTTGGCATGGCTAGATCGTATGGCGGTGGCCAAAGCGCAGTTGCGGGAAAAGATGATCCTTTTTTGGCACAATCATTTCGCCACATCGGCTCCGTTTGGTTACCTCATGCAGGTACAGCACAATACCTTGCGTACCCACGCGCTCGGCAATTTTCGATCCATGTTACATGCGGTATCAAAAGATCCGGCTATGATTATTTATCTCAATAATCAGGAGAATAAAAAAAACGCACCCAATGAAAATTTCGCCCGCGAAGTCATGGAATTATTTACACTCGGCGAAGGCAACTATTCAGAAAAAGACATCAAAGAAGCTGCGCGAACATTTACCGGATGGACGGTTAATCTGAAAGGGGAATACGAGTTCAAATCGGAAGAATACGATAGCGGGCAAAAAACAATTTTCGGAAAGACGGGTTATTTTTCGGGTGAAGATGTGATCGAAATGTTGCTCGAAAACAAGCAAACGGCGCGCTACATCTGCAAAAAAATTTACCGCGATTTTGTGACCGAGAATATTAGCGAGCAATATGTGCTTGAAATGGCCGAAGTATTTTACAACAGTGGCTATGACATTGAAAAACTGATGCGGCATGTGTTTATGGCCGATTGGTTTTATAGCGATGAAGTAGTTGGAAGCCGAATTGCTTCGCCCGTTGAATTGATTGTGCGTTACAAACGCCTAGTTGGGTTGAGATACGAAGACGATAAACAAATGCTTGCTTTGCAGCAAGTTTTAGGGCAACTCTTGTGTTTTCCGCCCAACGTTGCAGGATGGAAAGGTGGTCGTTCGTGGATTGATAGTTCTTCGTTGTTGCAACGAACACATTTGGCGCAAGTTGTACTAGACGGCTCGGCTGATGCTTTGCACCGCAAGCCTGCTTTTGAAGAAAAACCGGAAGAAAAGCAGGGGAAAGTGAAAAAAGTAAAAGTGAAAATAGATTGGCTGGCCTTGCAAACGGCACTCCAATCGGTAAGCGAAGAAAAATTGATGGATGAAATCATCGCTCGCCTGATTCAATCGCCGCAAAATCGAATTGATCGAAACAAATTGGTTTTGCGTGGAGCAAACCGAAACGAAAAAATGATTCACGCCATTACAGATGTGATGCGCCTTCCCGAATTTCAACTCATATAGTTATGGCTTATTCCAGAAGAGATTTTTTACGACTAAGCGGCCTAGCTTCGGCTTCGCTTTTGCTTCCCAACTTTTTAAAGGCAGCAGGAAATTCGATTCGCCTGAGCGATACGAATGGTAAAATTTTCATTGTTGTGCAGCTTTCTGGTGGCAATGATGGTTTGAATACACTTGTGCCGTTTGGCGATGATTTGTATTACAGCAATCGTCCGGGCCTTGGCTTGAAAGGGAAAGAATTGCTTAAAATAGATTCGCATTTCGGTTTCAATGCCAAACTCAAAGGCTTAAACGATTTGTTGCAAGCAGGTGATTTGGCCATGCTGAACAGTGTGGGTTATCCCAATCCGAATCGCTCGCACTTTCGCTCGCTCGATATTTGGCAAAGTGGAAGCAATGCCGAAGAGGTTTGGCAAACAGGCTGGCTTGGTCGCTACCTCGATGCGTGTTGTGCGGGTGGGCTTACCAAGCCGCATCAGGCCATTGAGGTGGATGATGCGTTGGGCCTTGCGCTCAAAGGCAACCTCATGCGTGGACTTGCCATGCGCGATCCCAATCGGTTGGTGATGGATGCGTTGCCGCAAGAAATCGCTCAAGCTTATACAAAACACGACGACGATCACCATCAAGTCGAATACTTACACAAAACGCTTGCTGAAACCAATCAAAGCGCCGGATACATTCATGCGCATGTTGGAAAGGTAAAAGCGAAATCGGTTTATCCTTCGCAGCCTTTTGGTCAACAACTCAAATTGATTGCTGAGTTGATTTTGTCGGGATCGGAAACGGCGGTTTATTATGTGTCTTTACCGGGATTTGATACGCATGTCTTGCAACACGGGCAACAAGGCCGCTTGTTGAAATTGTACGGCGATGCCATGGCGGCTTTTGCCAAAGATTTGAAAAATGTTGGCCGTTGGAACGATACGTTGGTGATGACGTTTTCGGAATTTGGTCGTCGTGTAAAACAAAATGCAAGCAAAGGAACCGATCATGGTACGGCCAATGTGTTGATGCTTGCGGGTGGAAACCTGCGCCGGAAAGGCGTTTTGAACGAGGCCCCCGATTTAAAAAATCTAGACCAAGGCGATTTGATTCATCGGGTCGATTTTAGACAGGTGTATGCAACCATCTTGCAAAATTGGCTGGGAACCGATCCCGAAGCTGTCTTGGGTAAGAAATTTGGCTTGATGGATTTTATTTGATCTATCAACTAAATTTTAATTCCAGTTGATCGGGAACTAACCGAAATGTTTTGCGGTGGTGAATGGTTGCACCAAATTCGATGATGGCTTGACGGTGTGTTTCTGTTCCATAACCTTTGTTGGCAAGCCAGTTGTAATGAGGAAATTCATCGTGCAATTGATTCATGTACTCGTCGCGATGTGTTTTGGCGAGAATGGATGCGGCTGCTATACTTTTGAATTTAGCATCGCCACCAATGATACAGGCGTGTGGGATGTTTTCAAATTTGGCAAAACGATTGCCATCAATAATTAAAAATTCGGGTTTCTGTTTGAGCTTTTCAATGGCGCGATGCATGGCTAGAAATGAGGCGCGCAGGATATTGATGGATTCTATTTCTGTTACACTCACTTCGGCAACGGCCCACGCAAGGGCTTCGGCTTCAATGATGGGGCGCAAAATTTCGCGGTGCTTTTCGCTGACTTGTTTGGAATCGTTGAGTAAGGGGTGTTTGAATTTTTCAGGAAGAATAACTGCTGCGGCAACAACAGGTCCGGCAAGACAACCGCGTCCGGCTTCATCACAACCTGCTTCGAGCAGTTCTGTTTGAAAACGATTTCGCAAAGCAAGACGTTTGGCTGTACTCATGACGTGTGTGGTGTCATTGTTTTTTCCATGCTTTGCCAGAGCAGCGCAGCCGATTTATCCCACGAAAATTTTTCGACCTGAATGCGTCCGCGATCGATCAGTTGTTGACGGCTTGTTGCGTCCACATCCAATTGGCGCATTGCGTCTGCAATCGCATCCTCCGAAAACGGATCAACGAGCAAGGCTGCATCGCCAGCCACTTCGGGCATAGAGGTAATGTTTGAGGTAATGACCGGAACGCCACAAGCCATCGCTTCGACAATGGGAATGCCGAAACCTTCGAAGTAGGGAACATACGTCAATGCCAATGCTGCGGCGGTAATGCGTTGCAATTCTTGTTGCGAAACACGTCCGGTAAAAACAACATCTTCTTTACCGGCAGGCATGGCGTTGAGCACTTGATCGAGATCAAAACCGCTCCAGTAGCGTTGTCCAACAACAAGCAATTTGGTGCGGCTCGGATTTTTCGCTTTAAATTTTCCGAAAGCAGCGATTAAGCGAGCCAAATTTTTACGCGGATGTAAACTTCCCACAAATAAAAAATAAGGGGCATCGTGAGTGTATTGTTTTCGCACTTCTAAAACCTGAACGGTTGTGAGCGGTCGAAACCCACTAGCAGCACCATTATACACCACATCAATACGTTCTTTCGGAATCTGGTAGTGTTGATGAATATCGTTTTTTGAAAATTCAGAAACCGTAGCGATGCGTGTTGCTTTGTGTGCGTATTTTGGATAATCTGTTTTGTAGAAGCGTGCAATATTTTGGGGCAAGTCTTGCGGATAATGCTCGAAATTCAGGTCGTGAATAACGGGCAGGCAAGGCGTTGGGGTGCGCAAGGGCAACATGCCATCGGGCGAAAGGAATAAGTTGGGCTGAAGGTCGCGCAAGACACCAGCAACAGACCAGTTGAGCCAGAGCCGGAAGAGGAAGGGGCGGCGGGCGGGGGGCAATAATTTTACGGGTGTAATGTTTTCGGAAAAAATAAAATCATCCGAAATTTTCCGATCAAAAAGAAAAACAAATTCTACTTCAGGGTGCGCACACGTAATGCGCGATAAGGTCTCATACGCAAAACGCCCGATGCCATCTAGGCGATCAGGAATCAATAAACGGGTATTGACAACAACAATCACAACCGCGAAATTAGGGTTTCTGTTTTAATCGGAATCGCGGAATCGTGAACTGCACCAATAAGGCTGAAAAAAATCAATCAATTGCCAATTTCACGGGTGCGAAATTTTTCCCATCGCCACTCACACGCACAATGTACACGCCTGTTGCAAGTGTAGCAACAGCAATGGTTTCAGAAGCGGTGTTGAGTCTCTGCGATAAAATCAGTTTTCCGTCCATGCTATACACTTCGGCAACAAGACCATTCGAAAAATTCGCATCAATCGTGATTGAAATTTGATCTGTGTTGGTGTTGTAATTGATTTTTGCTTCGTTTACAGCTAGTTCAGCAACAGCAGTTGTTACGCTTAAATTCACATCGTCAATGGCAACTGACGGGTCTGTTCCAACGCCATCGTCATTGTTAACCCATTGAAAACCAATTTTGACATTCGGATTTCCAGTAGCCGAAGGCGGGAGCGCAATCGCGATGTTTGTCCAAAGCCCAGTACCATTGCAATTGGCGTTGTTTGTGGGTGGAATTACTTGCACGAGTGCCCAAGTTGTGCCATCAAAATACCATAAAGAGCATTCATCGCTTCCCGCAGATCCGGCAGCAATGTAGTTGAAGCTAACAGCAATGGCGCTCGTTGTATTGGCGCAGTTGATGGTAGGCGATTCCATCCGTCGGCTAGTTTGCGGACAGCTTAAAATTCCGCACAAACCACCCGCATCGTATTTTGCGCCACAATCATTGGCGCAAACAAAATTGCCAACGGCGGCACTGATGTGCATGGTTTCATTGGGTGCGCTTCCGCATGAAGAACCGCAAGTGTTTACGCCATTGCCATTTTCGGCGCAACTGATAAACCATACATTGGGATCTGTGCCTTCTGTTCCTGTTATGGTTTGTGTCCAAGTACCGTTTGGTCCAGTATAACTAGTTGCTAGGCAGCCAGCCGTGCAATTATTGGTAAAGGATTCGCTCCAAAATGTTTGAGCGCTTAGGAAATGAGCGCCAATACATGCGAAAGTGAAGAGGAGTAGGTGTTTTTTCATAGTAGGATTGTCCTTGTTTGACGAAATATACAAATTCTATTCTTTACAGGTACAAACTAAATCTTACTTTTGCCGCCGTGAAGAATTTGGTCAAAACACTTTTGCAGGCGGTATTGGGTTATCGACGTTATTTGCGTTGGTTTGCTTGGTACAAGGTTAAAAATCTGAGCAAAGATAGCCGCGAAGATGATTTTCGTTTTTTTTTGACCTTGTTGCCTGAGGATGGTTTGGTGTTGGATATTGGTGCTAATCTTGGATTTCTTTCGATTTGGATGGCGCGTCAGGTGAAGCGTGGACAGGTTATTGCTTTTGAACCGATGCCTGATAATTTGGATGCGTTGAATTATGTGATTGGAAAATCGGGTCAAACGAATATCCGTGTGGAGGCTTGTGCGTTGGGCGATCGCGATGGAACAGCCGAAATGGTTTTACCTGTTTTTGGAAAAGCGAAACAGCAAGGATTGAGTCATGTCGTTCATGATAGTATTGTCGAACACAACGAAGGCATTAAGTTTTCGGTTCCGCTGCGTATGCTTGATAGTTGCTCGTTTTTGTTTGAGCCTACTAAAAAAGTAAGTGGCATTAAAATGGATGTTGAGAATTTCGAGCAGTTTGTATTACGTGGAGCCAAACGTTTATTGCAGGAGCAACATCCGCTCATTTATATCGAGTTGTGGGACAATGACAACCGTAAGAATTGTTTTGAACTCGTTCGCGAAGCAGGTTATGAAGTAATGGTTCACGAAGGCGGAAAGCTTGTGGCGTTTGATGCCGCGAAGCATACCAAAATCAATTTTTTCTTAAAAGCAAACGTATAAGCAAACGCTTTACATGCGAGGCTTCCAAGGCAATTCGGAAGCGCCTAAATCTTGTGTCAATTTTCGCGAAAGCACAAATAAATAATCCGAAAGGCGGTTCAAGTATTTGGGAATGCGCTCATCCATCGGAGCATGTTCGGCGAGATGCGTAATGTTGCGTTCTGCTCTTCGGCAAACACAACGGGCAACATGACAATACGAAACATGGGTATGGCCGCCAGGCAAAACAAAGCTGCGCATGGTTGGCAAAACCTCGTTCATGGCATCAATTTCTTTTTCGAGTAAAGTAATGTCTTCATCCTGCAATTCCGGCAATTTCATTTTCGATTTTTCGGGATCGGCGGCAAGCAAAGAGCCAATGGTAAACAGACGATCTTGGATTTCGGCCAACAAATCGGCATTGTTTTTTTCGAGTGCCAAATCGCGAAGCAAACCAATCCAAGAATTGAGTTCATCAACGGTTCCATAGGCTTCGATGCGGATATGATGTTTGGGAACGCGTGTTCCGCCAATGAGCGAGGTTTGACCTTTATCGCCAGTTTTGGTGTAAATTTTCATGCATCAGAAATTGATCTGTCGAAGATAAGTTGTACAAATGAATTTTATGCTATAAATGTGTTTATCAAATAGCATTAATTGTTGCAATTTGCCGAGTAATCATTCCATTTTCTAATCGCAATAAATAAGGTTGTAATACAGGGTTAATCCAAAAACTAATGTTTTTCAAATGATCAAATACATTAGTTGCTTTTGATGTATCAATTCTATTTCCAGTAAAGCAAATTGGTTCGCCATGATTGATGCGGTTGCGAAAACCGCTTACCTCTTTTAAAATCGTATGTAATCCATGTCGTTGAATTGTTGTTGAACGATGAGGAAAAGCATGTAATGTGCACCCGCCAATAAAAGGGGCGTGATTAGAATCGAGCAACGTAACCCAAAAACCAAATGTTTGTTCTGCAATGATTTTGTCGCTAGTTACAGCAATACGAAGTCGTCTTAATTTATTCTCTGCTTTATTAACCTCATTCAGTATATAGTTATTTGACAATTTTGTCATAAATCCAATACGCTGATTTATTATCCAGTTCCGATCAGAAAAGTGAATACGCATGGCCTCTGAAATGGCATTACGGACCCATATCTCTGTTGTGATTAAAAGCGGGTGAAACGCCTGAGCCAGCTTTTGATTATGTAAATAGAGTTTTTGGGCTTTTTTAGGATTTAGCGCACAGGCCAAGTAATACCGATTTGTCCTTGCTTGAGAAAAGTAAGTTTCAAAATTATTGTAATTCATATATCAATAAAACAAGTAAGTAATGAATATTGCTAATTTATATAAATTTTGTACATTTGCAATGTGATACCACATTCAAGCCTCTTATCCGAAAGCGATAACGTAAATGTGGTGAAGACGCTTCCATAGCAAGTTTCTTGTTTGGAAGACCCAATGGCCCGCCTTAGGCGGGCCACCTTTTTTTAAGGAAATTGGTAATCGACTTCAAATGAATCGAAGGCATTTGCCTATATTTGCCATCCTTAGAAAAGAAATTAATTTCAACCGTTTAAAACACCAAATCATGGCTGATACAGGAGATGTGAGCATCGGAACGTTTATGCGCTACAACGGCGAACTCGTCCAGGTCCTCGAATGGCAGCACCGTACTCCGGGCAACCTGCGTGCGTTCTACCAAGGCAAAATGCGTAGCTTACGCAACGGAAAACTCATGGAAAACCGCTTCCGCTCCGGCGAAATGGTCGAGCTTGTCCAAGTGGAATACCGCATGCTTCAATTTATTTATGCAGAAGACGATAATGTCGTTTTGATGGATAAAGAAAATTACGAGCAGACATACATCAATAAAGAAATGATCGGCGAGCAAATTGCTTTCTTGAAAGAAGGCATGGATGTGAAAGTTTGGTTTGAAAGCGATCAACCGATTTCTGCCGAACCGCCAACATTTGTCGAACTCCTGATTACTTATGCAGAGCCTGGTCTCAAAGGCGATACGGCTACCAATACCCTTAAGCCAGCTAAAGTTGAAACAGGTGCAACTGTAAATGTTCCGCTTTTCTGTAACGAAGGCGACCTCATCAAAATTGATACACGCACAAGTGCTTATGTGGAGCGCGTAAAGCAATAAATTTCTCTAGTCATAAAAAAAGCCGATTTGCGTTCATGCAAATCGGCTTTTTTATGGATTTATTTCTCGACTAGTTTTTAACGAATTTGCCAAGCAAGACTTGTCCGTTTGTGGTCTGTACCCGCACGAAATAAATTCCGTCTGCTAATGCAGAAATTGCTAACGTTTTATCGGTTGTAGTCATAACAGAACGTCCAGCCATATCCAGCAATTCAATTTGTTCGTAAGGTTCGGATGTGATGATGTTTAATACCTGTTGCGCCGGGTTTGGTGTCAGTTGAAGCGACGCTGATATAACCGATGCGTTTTGTAAAATTGTTGCGGGTACGTTTTCTCTAACCTTCGATGCCCCCATGCAATTTTGAGTGCTGCGCATCATGTCGAACGCAATTGCTCCCGATGGTAATACTTTTGGAACAGACGATACCACAAGACCTGTTGTTAATGACACACCAACAATTTCATTACCAGAACTGAAATAATAAATCATAGAAGTCGGATCAATGAAACACCCGCCAGTCAATGTTGCGCCAATAGCAATATTGTACGGCGAAATGAATGTAACCAAACCTGTATTCGGATCAATCTTCGATAAGCGAAAGGTAACAGAATCAATCACGTCGATATAATCCATCAGCAAACTATCATATACCGAAGAAATGAAATTTTGACGTGTCAGTCCATAAATCGAAGTGTCAACGCAACTATACGTGAAGTTTTCAAAAATGGCATAAGGTGGTAATTGAATGCCCACTTGCGAAAATAATCCACCTGTGTAAAGGTCAATCGCCACTAATGTATCGACGGCCGAATAATAGTACACCATCTGATGCGGATCAATAGAATTTCCGGCAAGCGTATATACATTTTTATAAGGCGTATTGCCGATGAGTGTGTACTGACCCGTCGAAGGATCAATCGACCCAAAACGAATGTGCGACGAGTCAAGTACTTGTATATAAGTCATGCTAAGGCTGTCGTAGTACATGGAATAAAAATTATTGGGAACTAAGCCATAGATCACCGAATCGCTTGGATTGAAGCGGTAATTTTGAAATGCACCCGTTTGCAAAGCACCTGTGATCGGAACAGTATTGATAATATTTCCAGTTCCAATATCGAAGGTCAATAAGTTAAAGCCGCTACTGATGTAGTAAGCATTAAGATAAGGATCAAGCGTTGCTCCGTTTAGGTTAATTCCTGTATTGTATTGAATATTGCCCAAGTTTGTAACCACACCCGTGATCGGATCGATGCTTCCCAGTCTTATGGTTGCGGAATCAAATACATCAATGTTTTCGTTAAGCAGCGAGTCGTAGTATGTGGTGAAATAGTTTTTCCGCACAATGCCGACGTGTTGTGCATGCACAAATGAAACAGCAAACAACACGATAAATGTTACAAGAATTCGTTTCATGAAAATTAGTTTAATGGATGAATGGTAATGATACATGCCATACAAACTCCGTCAATGTGTTTGAATGCAATATGGTAACAATCCAATCGTGTTTATTGTTTGTACAACCGTCAATTTTTCGATCTCCTCATCAATCATGTGTAAAGGCTGTTTTCGGGTGGTGTATGCGCTTTGAACGGGTCTGAAACCCAATAGAGGCAAAGTTTTTTTATCTTTGACGAATACTACACGACTAGCAGTGAAAATTACGCCACACCGATTATCCGACCTCGCTAACTTACTCGATGCTTCCTATAAAGGAAACGACGATCACCTCATTACTGGACTTAACGAAGTACATCTTGTTGAAGCAGGCGATTTGATGTTTGTCGATCATCCGAAGTACTACGAGAAAGCGCTTCAAAGCGCCGCGACAACCATTCTCATCAATAAAGAAGTTGACTGTCCAACGGGCAAAGCCTTAATTTTTTCAGACGATCCGTTTCGAGATTACAACAAATTGGTACGGCATTTTCACCCGATTTCGCATTCACTTCAACTCATTAGTTCAACTGCTCGTGTTGGAGAAGGATCGTTTTTGTATCCCAATGTTTATTTGGGCAATCATGTTACTGTCGGAAAAAATTGTGTGTTGATGCCTGGCGTTGTTGTGCACGATCATTGCGTGATTGGCGATAACGTAACCATTCATGCCAATGCTGTAATCGGAAGCGATGCGTTTTATTACAAACGCCGCAACGACAAACACGATAAGATGATTTCGTGTGGACGTGTGGTCATTCAAGATGATGTCGAAATAGGAAGTTGTACCTCCATTGATCGTGGTGTTTCAGGCGATACGCTCATTGGTCGCGGAACAAAAATTGACAATCAGGTTCATATTGGTCACGATGTTAGCATTGGTTCGATGTGTATTCTTGCGGCTGGCGTTGGTGTTGCTGGCGCTGTAAAAATTGGGAATGCCGTAACCCTTTGGGGGCAAGTTGGTGTTGCTAGTGCCGTAGAGATTGGCGATGGTGCTATTGTGCAAGGCCAGTCTGGTGTAACCAAATCCATTGAAGGCGGAAAAGTTTATTTTGGAACACCAATCGAGGATGCGCGTATTCGTATGCGCGAATTGGCGGCCTTGCGTTTGTTGCCCGATTTTATCGATGCCGCTCGTACGTCTTCAAAATAAGTAGCAATATTCCAGTCGTAGTTGAATTCGACCATTTATCGGAAGGTTTATACAATTTATCTAAAAGGCGTTTTTTTAACACCCGTTCGCACTACTTTAGCAGTATGGTACAAACCAAAAGTTCGTCAGAATCGCCCCGTATTCAACGACCGAAAATCAAAGAGTTTAAACTTAATGCCTTGCTAGAGGTTACCAAAGCCATCAATAGCAATGTGCCAACGAGTGAACTGCTCAAGATTTTCGAAGAAATTGTGCGCTATAATTTGGGCATTGGCAAATTGGTCTTGTATAGCAATGCTGAAGATGGATGGCGCTGTTTGTTGCAGTATGGTGTCGATGAATCATTCACACACATTGATGTTGATCGTGAATTTGCTGGAATCAATGGCATTCGCACCATCGACTTTTCGCACCGCTCGCTAGATAAATCATTTGAAATTATCATTCCGGTTTTTCATAAAGAAAGTCCGCTTGCGTATGTACTCATTGGTGATATCAACGAGCATGAAAGTGGCATGAGTGCTGCGATCAAGCATTTACCTTTTGTGCAAACGCTCACGAATCTCATTATTGTTGCGATTGAGAATAAAAAACTAGCAAAAGAAAATTTACGCCAAGCTGCCATGAATCGTGAGTTGGAGCTGGCTTGGGAAATGCAACGCATGTTGTTTCCGGCGAGTTTGCCCAACGACGAATTTCTAGAAATGCACGCGGTGTATTTGCCACATCAGCAAGTTGGTGGCGACTATTACGATTTCATTCGATTAAATGAATCGGAAATTGCGTTTTGTGTAGCCGATGTTTCTGGAAAAGGTGTTCCTGCTGCCTTGCTCATGTCGAATTTTCAAGCCAGTTTGCGTATTTTATTGCAACACATTCCTTCGCTTTCCGATCTTGTACGCGAGTTGAACACGCGGGTAATGGACAATGCCAAAGGCGAGAAATTCATTACGCTCTTTTTAGCAAAATACAATACGGTTACACGCATGCTCAATTATGTCAATGCAGGACACAATCCACCCTTACTCGTTGGTGGCGAAAGTGTAAACTTGCTTACCGTTGGCTGTACCGGAATTGGGATGTTTGACGAATTGCACAAAGTCAAAGAAGGCGTTATAAACGTCGAACACGACACAACAATTTTTTGTTATACCGATGGTTTAGTGGAGCAGGAAGATGCGCGGGGAAGTGAGTTTGGATTGCAACTGTTGCAGCAACTAATTCTTGCCAATGCACACAATTCGCCAGAGGTAATCAACCAGTCAATTATTTCTTGCTTAGTTCACCACAAAGGCGAGAAAGATTATGTGGATGATATTGCCTTGTTTAGTTGCCGCTTAAAATAAGGGCTACTTCTTTTCCAACAATTTTTCTTCGTCTATTTTCTTCGCTGCAAGTTTGCGACTGATTTTTACATCGGCTGCAACAAGCATGGCCGCAAATGCCCAGAACGGAATAGAGGCTTTGTCGGTATCTAAAAAATTGTTCAGGCCACCGTGAATGAAATAGGTAATCAACCCTAAAAAAACGGCAGCTAAAATAGCGCGCTCTTCGCCTTTTGGAAGTTTGTAGTACAAACGCCAACCCGTCCAAACAATACAAATTACAATAACGATAAATGAAAGCGATCCTAAAACACCCGATTCGCAGAGCGGTCCGATGTATTCGCTGTGCGCATTTCCTAGATCGCCCGCATTGGTACTGATGATTGTTTTTTCTGTGGAATGTTGAAAGGGTGCATATAAGAAACTATACGTCCCTGGCCCCCAACCAAAAACGGGTCGTTCTTCAAACATGCGAAAGGCCGAATTCCAACGGTTCAATCGTTCGAGGTTTGAAGCATCTGTTGAGATGTTAGAAATGGATTCGATGTGTTCTGCTAAATCATCGGATGTATCTTGTCTGTTTTTTTCGAGTTTCATCACCAGGTCACCCCACGATGCGAAAAGAAAAATTCCGCCAACAAGGCCCATCAAGGCCAAAGTTTGAAAACGAATGCGCAGCCATAAGACAATTTGCAACATCAAGGCACCAACAAGACTAACCCAAGCGGCACGCGTAAACGAAAAGATGAGCGCAACGGTAAAAATAAAGAGGAGAATAAAGACGATGATGCGGATGTTGCTCGTATAGTTTTTATTCCACGCCAAGGCAAAAAGCGCAGGGAAAAACATAGCCAATGCCGCGCCGTAAGCGGTATGGTCATTGTAAAAAGGCGACATGACCCAATGCGCCGAATCTTCATCAAAACCAAATAACGAGTGCATGTAAATGGTATAACCAATCACAATGGTTAAAGGAAGAATGTAGAGCCACAAGAAACGTTTTACATTGCTGAAATCAGAGAACAAAGCAAATCCGAGAAAATAAAATGGCACAATAAACCAGAGCCGCGAAATCAGGTACTTGAACGAAACAAGGGGCAATTCGCTTGTTACAGAAGTAACAAACATCCAGAGTAAATTAAAGAGAATAGCAATGGTTATGGGATGGCGTAGGAATGCTTTGTCGAATTTTCCGTTGTATAAAATGCGTAAACCAACCAACAAGAGAATACCAATAAGGATGGGTTCAACGGGCAAACTCAACCCTATGTGAATTTCGTTGTCGGCTAAGTTGATGGATAAGGGCGTGAGAAAAACACAAAAGAGCAAAAGTTTATCGAGCGAAAAAACGGCGAGGACACCAACGAGAATTACTGCGGGTAATAAATTCAGCCAATAAAATTCGTTGAGCATGCACAGCGCATTGAGTGCGAGAAATAACGCACTGCCGCCATACACCCACCACAGGGTACGTTTATCGATTGGATTAGAGTTCGTCAGCATGAGGAATCGTATGGCGACGATCGAGCATGAAAAACAAAATCAGCGCGAGTAAAAATGCCGAAGCTGCCGAAGCAAGAACAATCAACCAACGCACGGGGTACGATTTTGAATCGGCAGGATATGGACGCGCCATGACATTGGAATAGGTCAGTTCTTTATCCAAATCGCTTACCGCTTTGTCGTAATCTGTTTTGATTTGATTGTAAGCATCTTGGAGGCCAGAAAGTTGTTCGGTAATAAAAACAAGTTGACCGCCTTTGGTCTCGATGTTATGACGCAGCGAATCGACAAGTTTTAATTTTTCTTTCGATGCGCCATCGCTCACCAGTTTCAGATACGATTTCGTAAGTTCTTTCGATTGTGCTTTGTAATCGAGTAAGCCGTAGTTCTGACGCAAATCGGTCATGATTTTTTCGAGCGAATCAATCTGTATTTGTTTTTGGTGCAATTGATTTTTGAAGATATTGACCACTTCAGCCGTTTTTTCGCGCTGCAGTTTACGGGCATGCAGGTTAGAAAAATGAATGAGCGAATCAACCATATATGCCGCGCGTTTGGGGTCGGTATCGAGAATATCAATTTTTACAGATTCAAACTCGGTTTTCCGAATCATGACATTTTCTTCGTAGGTATTGTATAGGCGAGTTTTGCCACCAGTTGCTGCTGTATCAATCTTGTAGTGTTTTGCCAGTTGAAAACGTTTGACCATCAGCGAACGAACATCGGAAGAACGGAACAATTGCAGCAACTGTTCTGTCGGCGATTCCATTGAATAGGAAATGACGTTGACCGGATAAACAATGGCTGTTGACTTATACTTTGGCGTCATGAACCATTCCGAAGAAAATAAAATCGCAAGAATAACGGCTATACCAACAATGATTGAGATATGCAATTTGCGTCGTGCCAAAACACGAACCATATCCAGATTTTCGAATTGAGCAATCATAGTTCTGGATCCTCTTTAAGATTGTGTAGTTCTCTCTTGATTACGCATACGGCGGATATTGTCGAATAAAATCAACAATAAAATACCGAATATAACAGAGGTGATTGTACTCACGGCAACAATGAGCCAACGAACGGGATAAGATTTGCGTTCAGCAGCGTAAGCCTTATTTACGACAAATTTGAATGGAAGGGTTTGCCCTGCATCAATTTTAATTTCGTCGTATTTCTTTTTAATGATGTTGAGCTGTTCGCGACGGATGTATAAGTTTTCGCGGAGCGCCATGTACGCACTGCCGTAATTGGCAATGATGTCGCGTTGCTCTTCCAGTAATTTAATAGCGCGCTGATCGCCTTTAGCAAGTGCGATGGCATATTGTTCGTTGATACGCTCAGATTGCGATTCGTAGTCAAACATGCCTTTTAAATTGAGTGCATGCAACGAATCTTCCATGCGTTCTACTTCAATTTTACGCGAAAGGTATTCGCCCTCAACAATTTTTAACGCACGGGTAATACGCTCGTTCTGAATATCGCGCTTGGTTGAATCGAGCAAAGCCGCAATATCGTTCGCAATATCAGCCGCCATTTGCTTGTCGTGGTCCATTACATCAACCTTAACCGACATAAATTCGGTGCGTTTGAAGGAGATGTTTTCATTAAACGTTTCGTAGAGCTTGGTTTGCTTGTACGGATCTTTCGGGTCGATCTCGTAGTGCTGCATGAGCTTATACTTGTCGCAGATTTTTGAACGGATGTTGTCCGAGTTCAAGATTTGCAACATTTGTTCTGCCTGTTCTTCTTCTCCAAACTGCAATACGTCTTGCTTGTCGGTTACATCTTCGGCCAATAACGAACGCGAGATGGCGTTGGTCGAAACCGGAAACATAATGACCGTTGAACGGTATTTTTCACGGATGAGAAGTGAAACAATTGAGGACACAACGGCTGCTGAAATGCCAATGATGATGAGCGCTTTGCGCCACCGCCAAAAAAATTCAAACAGGCTAGTTGCGTTAAAAATGGTGTTCTGGTTGTTGGTATGCTCCATGGCCGAGGTCGGATGAGAGAAGGGCAAATGTAAGAAAAGAGGCCTTTCGGCGCGCCTAAACGGAATTTCCGTTCAGTTATTGTTTGGTTATGATTAAAAATTATTTGTATTTCATGACGCGTAACACACTCTTGATACTGATTAATCGGGTTGCAAATGCCCATGCCAGCGACGTTGCTGTCATGACCACGAAGCCCAAAATCCAGCCCGTCTTGCCCGGGCGCATGAGGTAATGGTGGCTCACAAACGCAATGGCCACAACACCTATGCCGTACACAAGCAACGTGGTGATTAAACGAAAATTGACTTTAAACTTGAAATTGCGCTGAACCAACAAGACCTGTACCACCGCCGTGAGCGATTGTGTTGCCAAACTAGCCATTGCGGTGCCTTTGGCCTCCAATTGGAAATAGCTGATACAAATCCAATTGACTAGTACATTAAACAACATGCCACACAAAGCCATGGTGTTTAGCTGACGCAAATTTCCATTGGCCGTTAGCAATGTCCCAAAAACATACGTTGTTGAAATGGCTACAAAACAACACATCAGCATACTGAATACAAAGCTCACCGCCTCAATGTGTTCGTCGCCGTAGAGAAATGTCATCAACTCATAGCGGTAAAATACACAACCAATGGCAATCACCAGCGCTGGCGTCATCAATAAGGTAAATGCCAGTTTAACCAATTGCTCCACCGATTCTTTATACTTCAACATGCGCGAAAACATGGGAAGTAGCAAGACGGAGAACAAATACGCAATCATGTTTGTAGCATCGAGCAAACGGTATGCTTTGGCATAAATTCCCGCTTGTTCTGGTCCGGTATGTTCCAGTTCTGCGGCAAGGATATGGCGTTCGTTTTGTTCCGCTTCGGAATATGTTTTTTTCGGATCGCGCAATTCTTTTAGCTGTTCCATTTTAACCGATTCACCCGCAGGAATCATACGCTCCAGCATGACCGAATCAATGCGGTTATAAAAAGTCATCAATAAAACAAGAACAGCAAAAGGGAAACTTTTTTTCAGAATCATCAGCGAAAACGGCCAATTCCAACGCAACTTCAACAATTCTGTTTTTCGAGACACCGCTAGAAACGCAATCAAGGCCGTAATGGCAAAACCCGCTGTTTGCGCATACACAAAATCCATAATGTCCATGCGTGTATCCATCACATTCGTCCACAACATGACCGATACAATGCCAATCATAATCACACGGTCGAGTACCGAAATGAGCGCATCGGTTTTAAATAAATGCAAACCCTGCAAATTGGAACGCAAGTACATGACAAGCGAAATCAAGAACTGATTGAAACCAAGAATCAATAAAAGTTTCATCAAGCGCGAATCATAGCCAATCAATAGGCCAACGATAATTGTAGCAATGATGTACAATACCGCCAGACTGAGCTTGAGGATAAATAAGGCCGAAAAATGCTTAGTGAGCAGCTGGTTGTTTTGAGCAATATTCTTGTTGTTGAAATTGGTAATACCAAAATCAAGTAAGATGTTTAACAAGAATGAAAACCCGAAAAGCGCAAAGTATTCACCATAGGCACCATTGCCCACCTCATTTTGTACCTGAGGCTCAATGACCAAAATCCAGAACGGCTTGATGAGCAGATTCAGGAAAAGGAGAATAATAAGACTAGAGACGAATTGGCGTTGCATGAATGAGGCGGCAAAAGTACGTTTTTATCGCTGTTCTGGGTTTGTTTTTCCTGAATTTGAAGCAAGCTATTTGGTTGCGAAATAATTGTTCGGGGCGTTTTTTTTGCCTGCTAATCTTGATTTTTTGGCCATGCCAAAACATGTTTTTGTTGAAATGTTTATTAATTTATTGATAATGAGATTTTTAGAATATGATATTTTTTTTGTCAATCATGTAGAACCGAAGCCTAATGTTATACTTTTGCACGAAAATTGACGTAAAATTCTGTCTGACAACAGATGTAACAAAAAGCAATGTGCTACGTTTATTGTAAAATTTAAAAAACTTTTAGACCATGTACTGGACACTTGAACTAGCTTCCTATCTGGAAGATGCCCCCTGGCCCGCTACCAAAGACGAGTTGATCGACTACGCTGTACGCTCTGGCGCACCCATGGAAGTCATGGAAAATCTTCAAGAAATTGAAGACGAAGGCGAAGCATACGAATCGATTGAAGAGATTTGGCCTGATTATCCTACCAAAGAAGATTTCTTCTTCAACGAAGACGAATACTAAACCAGTTTTCTGGAAATGCATAGCCGCATAAGCGGTAGGGGGGCAGCAGCCCCCTTTTTTTGTGTATAGGCTCGCACGACAAAACGCCATCGCTAAACAGGAGAATCGGAAAGTTTGTCAGACTTTCTTTTCTCGGAACAATCCTTGATGAAATGCGTTCAGGTAAATTCGATCAGTGTCCGATATTTCGCCCGAAATGCCTACTTTTGCTATCCTTAAAAATTAACGGTTCGGCTTTGTATCCGGCCTCAAAAAAAGATCATGTTCGATTTTATCACCAAAGGAATTTCCAAACTCATGGGCGGCTCTAAGTCGGACCGCGATGTGAAGGAAATAATGCCCCTCATTGAAAAAACATTGACCGAATTTGCGACGCTGCGCAATTTGACCAATGATCAACTCCGAAACAAAACAACCGAGTTTCGTAAACGCATTGCCGATTATATCCACGAAGAAGAAACTGAAATAGCGCAACTGCGTGAACGTGCAGAAAGCAGCGAAACTCCCGTTGACGAAAAAGAGCAACTGTTCAATCAAATGGATAAGATTGAAAAAGACTTGCTCAAAAAAGTAGAAGAGGTACTCGCCGAAATTCAACCCGAAGCATTTGCTGTGGTGAAAGAAACGGCTCGTCGCTTTTCGGAAGATAAAGATTTAGTTGTTACCGCAACACAACACGATCGCGATCTGGCTGCTGTAAAAACAAACGTTATCATCGACGGCGATAAAGCCACATGGAAAAATGTTTGGAATGCTGCCGGTACTGAGGTTACGTGGAACATGGTGCATTACGATGTGCAGTTGATTGGTGGAACTGTTTTGCATCAGGGCAAAATTGCGGAGATGGCCACAGGCGAAGGGAAAACACTTGTTGCAACACTTCCTGTTTACCTCAATGCGCTGCCCGGTCGCGGTGTACACGTCGTTACCGTAAACAATTACCTCGCCCGACGCGATGCCGAATGGAATGGTCCTTTGTTTGAATTTTTAGGATTGAAAGTAGATTGCATCGACCTCTATGAATCGAATTCGGAAGAGCGTCGTCGTGCTTACAATGCTGATATTACTTACGGAACAAATAACGAATTTGGCTTCGATTACCTGCGCGATAACATGTCGCGTTCGCCTGAAGAATTGGTGCAACGCAAACACCATTTCGCGATTGTGGATGAGGTCGATTCGGTTTTGATTGACGATGCGCGTACACCGCTCATCATTGCCGGACCAACATCGAAAGGCAACAACCACATGTATAGTGAGTTGAAACCACAAGTCGATAAATTGGTAACTGCGCAACGCAATTACCTCAACACGTTGCTTGCCGATGCTAAACGCGCTTGGAATGATCTTCAAGCTGCTGGCGGAAATGCAAAAGAGAAAGAAAAAGAAGCCGGATTTGCCTTGCTCCGCTGCCATCGTGGTTTACCTAAAAATAAAGCACTCATTAAATTCCTCAGCGAAAATGGCGTTCGTGCGCTCCTGCAAAAAACAGAAAATTATTACATGCAGGATCAGCAGCGCGAAATGCATAAAGTAGATGAAGAACTCTTCTTCGTGATTGATGAAAAAAACAACACGATTGAGTTAACCGAAAAGGGAATTGATCTGCTTTCGACTTCTACCGAAGACGCAAACTTCTTTGTCCTTCCCGAACTCGCCGTTGAAATGAACGAGTTGGAGAAAAAATATACCGACGAAAAAGAACGCCTCCTCAAAAAAGAAGAATTCATTCGCGATTACAACGTAAAGTCGGAACGCGTTCACTCGATGCAGCAATTGCTGAAAGCCTATTGCTTGTTTGAGAAAGATGTAGAGTATGTGGTGATGAACGGAAAAGTGCAGATCGTTGACGAACAAACAGGTCGTATTCTCGATGGCCGTCGTTATTCCGATGGGTTGCACCAAGCCATTGAGTCGAAAGAAAATGTGAAGGTGGAAGCGGCTACACAAACGTATGCAACGGTTACGCTTCAAAACTATTTCCGTATGTACCACAAACTAGCAGGTATGACGGGTACTGCAGAAACGGAAGCACAAGAATTTTGGACCATCTATAAACTCGATGTGGTAACAATTCCTACCAACCGCTCGATCACGCGGAAGGATATGGAAGATTTGGTGTACAAAACCAAACGCGAAAAATACAACGCTGTTATCGAAGAGATTGTGAAATGTGTGGAAGCGGGTCGTCCGGTTCTTGTTGGTACAACCTCTGTTGAAATTTCAGAATTGTTGAGCCGTATGTTGAATTTGCGTAAAATCAAACACAACGTACTCAACGCGAAACAACACCAACGCGAGGCCGATATTGTTGCAGAAGCAGGTCTTGCCGGAACCGTAACCATTGCTACTAACATGGCTGGTCGTGGAACAGATATTAAACTCGGACCTGGCGTAAAAGAATCGGGTGGTTTGGCCATCATTGGTACCGAACGCCACGAATCGCGCCGTGTTGACCGCCAGTTGCGTGGTCGTGCGGGTCGTCAAGGAGATCCGGGTTCGTCGCAGTTTTTTGTGTCGCTCGAAGATGATTTGATGCGTTTGTTTGGTTCAGATCGTATTGCGCGTTTGATGGATCGCATGGGCCTCGAAGAAGGTGAAGTGATTCAACACAGCATGATTACCAAGTCGATTGAACGTGCACAGAAAAAAGTAGAAGAAAATAACTTCGGTACACGTAAGCGGTTGATTGAGTACGATGATGTGATGAACGCACAACGCGAAGTCATCTACAAACGTCGTCGTGCCGCCTTGTATGGCGATCGTTTACCGATTGACATTGCGAACATGATTCACGATGTGGCCGATGGTGTTGTCAACGATAGCTTAGAACAACAGAATTATACCCAGTTTGAATTGGATATGATTCGTTTGTTCTCGATGGAACCAATCGTCAGCAAAGAGGAATTTATCGTATCCAAACCCGATCAGCTTACAAACGATACATTCGACGCGGTTCAGGAACACTACAAAGAAAAATCGGCGCGCATTGCAGAAATGTCTTGGCCAGTGATCAAAGACGTTTACGAAAATCAAAGCGCAACGTATGAAAATATCGTAACACCGATTGGCGATGGTATTAAAACCTTGCAAGTTGTTGTGAATCTGAAAAAAGCATACGAAACACATGGCCGCGAATTGGTATTGACCTTTGAAAAAGGAACCATCCTCGCCATGATCGACGATGCGTGGAAAGAACACTTGCGCGAAATGGACGATTTGAAAACGAGCGTTCAGAATGCGGTGTACGAACAAAAAGATCCGTTGTTGATTTATAAGTTCGAATCGTTTGAGTTGTTTAAACGCATGGTGAGTGATACGAACCGTGAAATTGTTTCGTTCCTCTACAATGCGAATCTCCCGAATACCGATCCGCAAACATTGGAGCAGGCACGCATCAAACAACAACAGCAAGAACGCCAGCAACAACAGCAGAAGTTGAAAACCACGCGCGAAGAAGTTGGCGGTGGTGCACAACAGCAACAACAGCAGCAAATCGAATCACAAGGTGCGCCGATTCAACAGAAAGTTGAGCCTGTACAACAAGTAGTTCGCCAAGATCCAAAAATTGGTCGCAACGATGCTTGTCCTTGTGGGTCTGGTAAGAAGTATAAGAATTGCCACGGGAAGTAAACGGTGGTTATTGCATAAAAAAAGAGCGTCTATAACAGGCGCTCTTTTTTTATGTGTGTTGTTTTTATTTTAAGGTGGATGTGCTCTGCAGGTTCCGATTCCGAAATTTTGGGACGGAATAAAATCCTGCGGCATCTTCTCGTATTTGAATTCAATGGATTTAATTGAACTTTTTCCGCAGGATTACAAATCCTGCGGAGCGTGGCGTGAGTTTCTCGGAAACTACGGAATGCGAGAATTAAATTAGTTGATCTATCAACTAAAAAGCGGCGTTCTTTTCAGAACGCCGCTTTTTTTTATTTCGGAAGAAAGCATTACATCATGCCTTCCATGCCGCCACCGCCGGGCATAGCCATTGGTTTGTCTTCTTTGATTTCAGACAATACGCATTCGGTAGTCAACAACATACCTGCGATTGATGCTGCGTTTTCTAAAGCTACGCGAGTAACTTTCGTTGGATCGATTACGCCTTCGTCAAACAATTTGCCATACGTTTCTGTACGGGCATTGTAACCGAAATCGCCTTTTCCTTCGCGAACTTTCTGAACAATGATTGAACCTTCGCCACCAGCATTGGCAACAATTTGACGCAATGGTTCTTCAAGTGCACGGCGCACAATGAGAATACCCGTTTGTTCGTCTTCGTTATCACCTTTGAGTTTGTCGAGTGCGTCTTGTGCGCGGATGTAAGCAACACCACCACCCGGTACAATTCCTTCTTCAACAGCAGCACGTGTAGCATGCAAGGCATCGTCAACACGGTCTTTCTTCTCTTTCATTTCCATTTCAGTCGCAGCACCAATGTAAAGCACCGCAACACCACCCGCTAATTTAGCAAGGCGTTCCTGCAATTTCTCTTTATCGTAATCGGAAGTTGTATTCTCGATTTGTGCTTTGATTTGATTGACACGTGCAGTAATGTCGGCTTTTTTGCCAGCACCACCAACGATGGTTGTGTTGTCTTTGTCGATCGTGATTTTTTCTGCTTTTCCGAGGAAAGAGAGATCCGCATTTTCGAGTTTGTAACCACGTTCTTCGCTGATGAGTTGACCGCCAGTAAGAACAGCAATATCTTCCAACATCGCTTTACGACGATCGCCAAAGCCTGGTGCTTTTACCGCACACACACGGAGCGAGCCGCGAATGCGGTTGACTACGAGCGTAGCGAGTGCTTCGCTATCCACATCTTCAGCAATAATTAAAATTGGTTTTCCGGTCTGAACTGCTTTTTCCAATACAGGAAGCAATTCTTTCATGTTGGAAATTTTCTTGTCGTAGATCAAGACGAGTGGGCTGTCCATCACGGCTTCCATCTTGTCGGTATCGGTTACGAAATAAGGAGAAATGTAACCGCGATCGAATTGCATACCTTCAACAACATCAACTGTCGTTTCCGTACCTTTTGCTTCTTCAACGGTGATTACGCCTTCTTTTTTCACACGGCTCATGGCATCGGCAATGAGTTTACCAATCACGTTGTCGTTGTTTGCAGAAATGGTAGCAACTTGTTCGATTTTTTGGTTGTCGTCGCCAACTTTCTTTGACATTTTCTGGAGGCTTTCCACAACGGCAGTTACCGCTTTTTCGATACCGCGTTTCAAATCCATTGGATTTGCACCAGCAGCAACGTTTTTAAGACCAGCAGTAACGATTGCTTGTGCGAGGACGGTAGCGGTAGTTGTTCCATCACCTGCTACATCAGCAGTTTTAGAAGCAACTTCTTTTACCATTTGCGCGCCCATGTTTTCTACTGGGTCTTTGAGTTCAATTTCTTTGGCCACCGAAACACCGTCTTTTGTAACGGTTGGGGCACCAAATTTTTTATCGATAACAACGTTTCGGCCTTTTGGTCCGAGCGTTACTTTAACCGCATTTGCCAAAGCATCGACACCACGTTTAAGTGCGTCGCGAGCTTCGAGGTTGAAGGAGATGTTCTTTGCCATAGTTCAAAAATCTAAATAGAAATAGGTGGAATGATTAAACGATTGCGAAAATATCGGATTCGCGCATGATGAGGTATTCTTTTCCCTCGACAGTGATTTCGGTGCCTGAGTATTTTCCGTAAAGAACAGAATCACCGACTTTCACGGTCATGGGTTCGTCTGGTTTTCCGTTGCCAACGGCAACAACTTTACCACGTTGTGGTTTTTCTTTTGCGGTATCAGGAATAATGAGTCCACCCGCAGTTTTTTGTTCAGCCGGAGCAGCTTCCACGAGGACGCGGTCGGCGAGCGGTTTGATGTTTAATTTAGCCATAAGACGTATTGAATTTTTGAGTATTAATTTTGTAATGGACCTTTGTCAGAATTTGTGCCAAAGCCTTTTAATAGGGCAATTCGGCCATTTTTTCAGTTTCTGGAAATAAAAAATGTCAGGTACTTGCCAGCCTGACATTTTCTATACTTCGTATAGGAAGTGGAAACTTATTTCTGTTGGCCAGGTGCAGGCTGCGGTTGACCGGGTGCAGGTTGTCCGGGTTGAGCAGCACCAGGCTGTTGCGGGCCTTGTTGAAGTGGAGCAGTTTTGCTGGCATCCATTTCTTCCGCTTTCGATTTTGCGTCAGTTCCGGTAGAGATAGCGTTTCCGTTGCGGGCTTTTGCGGTAATGTTTGCAGAAAAGATCGAGAAGATCAAGAGTAGAATCGCGAGCGACCACGTAGCTTTTTCGAGGAAGTCAGCGGTACGGCGAACGCCCATCATTTGTGATCCAGACTGGAAACCAGAAGCGAGGCCACCACCTTTAGGATTTTGAATCAGTACTGCTAAAACGAGCAATACACAGGCGAGAATGATCAGGGCAGAAATGAGAATGGCCATGAATCGTTTATTTTTTTAGGTTGAAAATGCGTTTCAGTTCCTCAATTGAGGGGCGCAAAGTAAGTGATTTTTTTCGGAAGATTCAAATTCTATCTTTTTTGGGGCAAAAAGCTTCAAAATCAATACATGCTATTTCTTCGTCGGTGTGCGCCGCAATTCTTCCATAATGGCCGCAAAGTATTCGGCCTTGGCAGGAAATTTCACACTCAATTTGCGGTAAGCCGAGAGCGCTTTGGGAATATTGCCTTGTTTGACATAAATTTTTGCCAAGGTCTCGGTGATGAATTCATCGCGTTCTTGCACACTTTTCTTCGCCATGTTTACCGGATTGTAAAAACCCGTTTTGTTGGGCTGAATGCGTGGCTCGTCTTGAATGAATTTTTCAATCAACGCTTCTTTGGGCGGTTCAACAGACGACGTTTCTGTGGGTTGCTCAAGCGTTGGTTGCGCGGTTAGTTCGTGCAAAATATTTTTCTGCGGAACGTATTGCTCTGTCGTTTTTTCTTCAACAGGCGCTGCTTGTTCAGGCGTAATTTTTTTCAACCACGAAGAAAAACTAATTTCTTCGTTGACTTCGGCATTCGTTGTGGGCTGCGTTTCGGCAACGAGTTGAATTTCTTCGGCAATGACTTCCGGCTCATCCAATTTCCCAGGCGGAATCAAATCTTCTGGCTTGGGCAACGAATCTGTTGTCGCCATCCATTCGGCTTCAATGCCAATGGTTGAGCTGATGACTTCGCGGAAAATTTCTTGTTCGACAAGATCTTCTGGGACCGCTATCGGTGGTAACGCAATCAGTTCTTCGCTTTCCGTTTTTTCCTCTTCGGCAACAACCGCAATCGGTGTTACTTCAAACGAAACAGGTTCTTCTTGTTCTGTCGTACTTGTCTCGCTCGAATCAGAAAGGGTAATGTCTTCGCCATCAGGCTCTACCAACACATAGAGCAATTCGTGCATTTCTTCCGCTGCACTTTTTTGTTCTACCACTTCAGAAGATGTGTTGTTTTCTGTTTCTGTTGTAGCAAGCGAAGGTGTTGTTTCTGTGTTCGATGGCGTTTCTGGTTTCTCCGTAACCGGAGGGTGATTTTTCCAATGCCGCAGCATGTATAGCTGACGCAATTCTGCTGTTTCCCATGCGTCGGGATCGGTAACAAAACGCTTTTTCGGAAATTCAGGTGTTTTTGAAACGCTTTCCTGATTGGTGTTTTCAGGTAATGCAACGGGTGCTACAACTTCGGCATGTTGTTGCGCTGTTGTTGTCGTTTCTGTTGTGCTTGTAGATTCTGCTAGTTTATTTTTTTGCGTTATCAGTTCATACAACACACGACGACTTCCGGCATAAGCAGCCGCCACTTTTAATTGATGGTTGTATAAAAAACTATTTTCGTTGTGCAGGCTTTTAATGTAAAGCAAATGCCCCGTTTGGAAATACGGAAAACTCCGTGTCAACGCTTCCAACTGCGCAGCCGATTCTTTGCCCAGCGAATGCGGAGCCTTCATCCATTCGAGAAGTTGTTGCGTTGTCATAAAATTACCAAGCGTTGACGGTGCGGTTGAGAATGTCTTGAACCAATTGCTCCGAAATATCTTTAATCAACTGATCTTCGACAGCAGATAAATTCTGGGAGCTTTGAAAATCAGCAAAACGACTAAAACTGCTTTCAAAGTTAAATTTTTCGTCCACCTTATCGGTATATTTTATACTCACTGTAATTGTCAATCGGTTCAATGCAGCTTGATCTGTTCCACCTGCCTGAATGGCTAATGGGGTAATGCTGTATCCCGTAATGACACCTTCGTAATTCAAATGGCCGTTTCGTGGAACCAACTTCATCCGCGTTTGGCGTTGAATACCATCGCGCAATGCTTCCGCTAAGGTTTGCGGCAACGTAGCTTTCGCCAACGAAGCCGTGCTCGTAAATTGCGCAACCGAAACCGTAACCGAATCGGTAAGCTCTTTTCGTCCGCCTTGCATATCATACGGACAACTTTCCGATTGCAAGAGCAAACACAACAATATCAATCCCGAAAAAATGCGTAGCGTCTTCATCCTTTGATGTCGTATTCGTTAATTTTTCGGTAAAGCGTTCGCTCTGAAATGCCCAATTCCTTCGCCGCATTTTTGCGTTTCCCGCGATGTTTATCGAGTGCTTTTTTGATGAGTTCGATTTCTTTGTCCATCAACGAAAGCGAATCTTCCACGACTACTTCATGATGCGCGTGCACATCATCAAGCGTATGCGAAGGCTGAATGATAAACGGATGTTCTGTATTTCCAGTCGCATTGATGTTGCCAACAGTAGCCGGAACTTCACTGAAATGTTTTTGAAGTACAGGCGCGTTTTGTTGCAAGACATCCGAAGTCAAGCGGCCACCCGATTGCATGAGTTGCATCGTCAACGCTTTTACTTCGTCCAACTCGCGGCGCATTTGCTGCATGAGTTGGTAGAAAAATTCGCGCTCTGTTGGGTCAGTTGTGTTTTCGTTGCGCGCCAAAATTGGCATCGAACTCGAATTGGTATTCAGTTCGGGCAAATAGCGGCGTAACGTTTCGGCATCAATCTCCCGACTTTTTTCAATGATAGAAATTTGTTCTGTTACGTTTTTCAGTTGGCGCACATTGCCTTGCCAAGCCGCATTCAATAAAATATGCTCGGCCTCGGGCAATAGTTTGATAACCGGCATGCGGTATTTAGAAGCAAAATCCGCAGCAAATTTCCGAAACAGCAAATGAATATCGCCACGACGCTCACGTAATGGCGGCAAAGCAATCGGAACAGTATTTAAGCGGTAATACAAATCTTCACGAAACCGCCCGCGACTAATCGCTTCTGGAATGTTCACATTTGTTGCAGCCACCACACGCACTACTGTTTTTTGCACTTTGGATGAACCCACACGAATAAATTCGCCCGACTCCAATACACGCAATAAACGTGCTTGCGTAGCCATGGGCATTTCGGCAACTTCATCTAAAAATATTGTGCCGCCATCGGCTACTTCAAAATAACCTTTACGCGCTTCCGATGCACCCGTAAACGAACCTTTTTCGTGACCAAATAATTCGGAGTCAATTGTTCCTTCTGGAATCGCGCCGCAGTTTACAGCAATGTAAGGACCATGTTTGCGGCTGCTCAGGTGATGAATGATTTGCGGAAAAACTTCTTTCCCTGTTCCACTCTCGCCGCTAATCAATACACTCAAATCGGTTGGCGCCACTTGCATCGCAATATCGATGGCGCGGTCGAGTAGGGGCGAAGTGCCCATGATGCTAAACCGCTGTTTTATTTCTTGAATGGTCATTTTACTTTAAGTGTTCGATGAGTTTCTTGAAATCTTCGAAATCGTTTTCCAATTTTTTAGCATCTAAAAGCAGAAGTAATTCAAGTCCATGCCTTACTTTATGATATTCTCTTCGTGTTTTATGTCCTGCTTTGCGCGCTATTTCCATGAGTTCTTGGTCAGGACTATTGATGCTTTTGGGGTCTTTGTTTTTGTATTTGGTAGCAACAGTACAGCCATAGTATTGATCAATAATTTCAGGTTGTGAAAAGAACCAAGATTCCATTTCTTGAATCATGTAGAAAACAGTAGATTTTCTTTTCTCAAGATCATTTTTTTTCAAATCATCTTCTTTTTGATTTTCGATACCGTCTAAATCAATCAACAGACAAGATTTTTCTGATTGATAAGTTAATGTATTCAAGAACAAATCAATTGCTTGCCCTTTACCATTGCCCATAATGATTCTAGGCTTGTTTTGATTGCCTAGTACTTGCTCCAACAATTTTGAAAATCCTTCTCGAAGATTTCCATTGTCTGTTTTACTTTCTCCTTCAATGATTAGAAAAACAGCATCTTTTTTGCTGCGATTTACCATCGGTTACCTCCTAAATGTCCGTCGCGCCATAAATCTCCCGATAGCTTGTTTTCCGAATTCACTTTTAAGAAATCTGCAGGGAAATGTTGAACAGAAGAAAAATTATTTTCATCTTTTTCAATGGTCATAACTTGCGATATGTCGAAATGATTGACCAATGCTTGATTGTGTGAGGTTATTAAAAAACAAGTTTGTGGGGAAGCTTTTTCTATACCACTAGCAATGCCATGAATCATGTCTGGATGAAGGCTAATCTCAGGTTCATCAATACAAATAAATTTACCCCTATTGGGATTGTAAATGATAGTTAACAAACAGAGATAACGAAGTGTTCCATCGGAAATGTGTGCAAGTGGAACAGCTCTTTCTAGATGATTTTCGGCAAGATATAACTCAATGTTACTTCCGATTTGACGGTAACTTATGTTGTTGAAATGCGCATTTACATCTTTTAATCCATCCATGATGGAACGATAAACACTTTGCTTTTCTCGTTGGAGTAGCTGCAATATGTGTGTTAGATTTGTTCCATCAGAAGATAAATAGTTTAGTGCAGAATTTGCAACCGGCCTTCTGATTTTACTGTCAGGGCGCGTATCAAAAAAATCATAAACTACAATTTCAGAAATGCAACTACGAAAAACAGATTGCGCCCAATACCGATCACTATCAAATATCTTTGCAAGTGCCAATTCTTGAGCATCTTGATCCGTATATTTAACAAATTCTTGTTTTCTACTAAATCCATCAGAGTCTAACACGCGCCCATTCAAAACTCCAATACCTCCTTTGAAATCAAGTAAAAAAAGTCCCTGAGGAAAATCTGCCCATTTCAGTCTTTCATCAATACTGTAATTTGTTGCTGCAGTTTTATTAATCCGTATTAGATAGATTAGATCGGTTTGCAAAGCAAAATTTTCGTGCAAAATTTTAGAACCATCAAACGTAAATTCTAATTCAATGTTTTTTCCTTGAATATCTACAGATGAATTACAAATTGAATCAAAACCACCCCATTGATCATTGATAAGATTTCGAAGCCCAACACCTGAAACACCTTCTTTTAGTAAACGAAAAGCCTTTAAAAGATTTGACTTGCCAGACCCATTAATGCCGAGTAAAACATTCACGTCAGTATTAAACTCAATCGTTTCATCCTGAAAACTAAAAAAATTTTGTAGTCGAATAGATTTCAACATAACACTTTGTGTTTTATGATTTAATTGACCACTTCTCCAATCAATGTCGTTTTCGTACACTCCTTCGCAAACACATTCACATACTGTCCCGGTTTTAAATCACCTTTCGGGAAAACCAAAACCATGTTTTGTGTGTTGCGGCCCATCCACATAGCATCCGATTTTTTCGATTCATGCTCGATCAATACACGGTGTACTTTTCCAACAGCCGCTTTTACTTTAATCTCCGATAAATCGTGTTGCAATTCAATCACTTCCGCCAAGCGACGCTTTTTGGTTTCTTCCGGTACATCGTCTTCATACTTGCGCTCGGCCAGTGTTTTCGGACGTTCGGAATAAGCAAACATGTACGAAAAATCGTAACCCACCCATTTCATCAACGACATTGTTTCTTGGTGATCTTCTTCCGTCTCGGTACAAAATCCAGTGATGATATCGGCAGAAATTCCGGCATCGGGAAGAATGCGACGAATGGCTTCAATGCGTTCCATGTACCACTCGCGCGTGTAACCACGGTTCATCAATTCCAACATACGGCTGCTGCCACTTTGAACGGGCAAGTGAATGTACTTGCAAATATTTTCATACTTCGCCATCACATGCAACACATCATCGTTCATGTCTTTCGGATGCGACGTGCTAAAACGCACACGCAATTCGGGCGAAACAAGTGCCACCATTTCGAGCAACTGCGCAAAGGATGTTGCAGCTGCGCGTTGTTCGTCCGTTAAAATTTCTTTTTTCAATCCGCCGCCAGCCCACAAATACGAATCTACATTTTGTCCGAGCAATGTTACTTCGCGGTAACCTTTCTCAAAAACATCGCGCGCTTCGGCCACAATGCTTTGCGGATCGCGCGAACGCTCACGCCCACGCGTAAACGGAACCACACAAAACGCGCACATGTTATCGCAGCCACGCATGATGCTGATGAATGCCGTTACGCCAGTGTTGTCTAAACGCACAGGAGTAATGTCGGCATACGTTTCTTCTTTCGATAAAATAACGTTGATGGCTTTTTGTCCACCTTCAACTTTACTAATCAAGTTGGGCAAATCGCGGTAAGCATCGGGGCCTACAACAATGTCAACGATTTTTTCTTCGTCCAAAAATTTCTCTTTCAAACGCTCGGCCATACAGCCCAAAACGCCAACCACGAGATCGGGATTTTTACGTTTGGCAATTTTAAATTCGTTGAGGCGATTGCGCACACGCTGCTCGGCATTGTCGCGAATAGCACAGGTGTTTACAAAAATCACATCGGCCTCATGAAAATCTTTTGTGGTCGAAAATCCTTGATCTTTGAGAATAGACGCAACAATTTCACTATCCGAAAAATTCATCTGGCAGCCGTAACTTTCCAAATACATTTTCTTTGTTCCGCTTGTCTGCTCTAGCACGAGTGCTTCTCCTTGACGCGTTTCGTCTATTTGTTTTTCGAGGTGTTCCATGATTCAAAAGTTCCGCTTTGCATTTTAGCGGGATGCAAAACTACCAAAAAACCGCAAAACTGACAAATTGGCATAATTTAACAACTGATCGAAATATTTTTTTTGTGCGTTCTCTTATTTATTATATAAATAAGAAAGGGGCATTCGACGAAAACTTTTTGGTAGTGTCGAAAAGTATTGTTTTTCTTTGCACCCCTCCAAGCAGAAACTTTCGGTTTGGATTTCTCTATAAAAAGAAATGAGCATGGCTAAAAATCTTGTGATTGTCGAGTCTCCTGCAAAAGCGAAGACCATTGAAGGATTTCTGGGAAAAGATTTTCTCGTAAAATCGAGTTTCGGGCATGTCCGCGATTTGGTTAAAAAAGGACTTGCAGTAGATACAGAGAAGAATTTTGAACCGTATTACGAAGTATCGCCCGATAAAGAAAAGGTGGTAAACGAATTGCGCAAACTGGCGAAAGCAGCGGAGATTGTGTGGTTGGCGACTGACGAGGACCGCGAAGGGGAAGCCATTTCGTGGCATTTGGCAGAAACATTGAAACTGAACGAAGACGATACGCGTCGCATTGTGTTTCACGAGATTACCAAGCCAGCGATTTTAAAAGCCATTGAAACGCCGCGTAAAATAGATCGGCATTTGGTTGATGCACAACAAGCGCGTCGGGTGTTGGATCGGTTGGTTGGTTTTGAACTTTCGCCTATTCTTTGGAAAAAAATAAAACCATCTTTATCGGCAGGACGCGTACAAAGCGTGGCTGTGCGGTTGATTGTGGAGCGGGAGCGGGAGGTGATGAATTTTAAATCGGTTTCTGCTTATAAAGTCTCGGCACTTTTTCAAGTTGGCAACCAACAGATGAAAGCTGAATTGCGCCAGTCGTTTGATACACTCGAAGGCGCGCGGGCGTTTCTCGAAAAATGCAAAAACGCAAGTTTTACAGTTAGTACACTCGATGTAAAGCCTGGAAAACGTACACCAGCTGCACCATTCACCACATCGACCTTGCAACAAGAAGCGAGTCGTAAACTCGGTTTTTCGGTAAAACGCACCATGGTTGTTGCACAGCGGTTGTACGAAAGCGGAAAAATCACCTACATGCGTACCGATTCTGTAAACCTTTCGGAACTCGCTGTTGGTAAAGCAAAACAAGTGATCAGCGAAAATTTTGGCGATCAATACATTCACAGCCGCCAATACCGCAACAAAAGCAAAGGCGCGCAAGAAGCTCACGAAGCCATTCGCCCAACTTACCTCGAGAATAATGTGGTTGACGGCGAACGCGACGAAATGCGTTTGTATGATTTAATCTGGAAACGTACGATTGCTTCGCAGATGGCTGATGCCGAGTTGGAAAAAACAACCGCACAAATTGCCATCTCCACAACTACCGAAACATTTGTTGCACAAGGCGAAGTCATCAAATTTGACGGCTTTCTGAAAGTTTACATGGAAAGTTCGGACGAAGAAGGCGACGAAACCGAAAAAACACAGGAAGGCATGCTTCCGCCCATTCGTCAAGGCGAAACCCTTGCGATGAATACCATTACAGCCGTTCAACGGTTTACGCATCATCCGTCGCGATACACGGAAGCGAGTTTGGTGAAAAAATTAGAAGAGCTTGGAATTGGCCGTCCATCAACGTATGCGCCAACCATTTCCACCATTCAAGATCGTGCGTATGTGGTGAAAGAAGATCGCGATGGCCGCCCACGCGGATATGATGTCCTGACGTTGAAAGCCACGCAGATTACCGAAGAGAAACGTTCAGAAAATACCGGCGCAGAAAAATCGAAATTATTTCCAACCGATATTGGTATGGTGGTAACTGATTTTCTCCAGCAATATTTTCCGAAAATCATGGATTATAATTTCACCGCGTCAGTCGAAGAAGAATTTGATACCATTGCTGAAGGGAAAATGAACTGGCGCAAAATGCTAGAAAATTTTTACCGCCCGTTTCATCACGACGTAGAACAAACATCCGAAAACTCGGAACGTGCCAGCGGCGAACGCCTGATTGGTGTCGATCCAAACACAGGGAAAAATATGTACGCTCGTGTTGGCCGTTATGGCGCACTCGTTCAGATTGGTGAAAGCGATGATGAGATTAAAAAATTCGCAAGCCTCCGCAAAGATCAACGTCTGGAAACCATTACACTCGAAGACGCGCTCGAATTGTTTAAGCTGCCACGCATCATCGGTGAGTTTGAAGGCAAGGAGATGAAAGTAAACATCGGACGTTTTGGGCCGTACATTTTGCACAACAACAATTTTGTCTCAATTCCGAAAACCGACGATCCCATGTCGATTGAAATGGATCGTGGTGTAGAATTGATTTTGGCCAAGCGCAAAGCCGACGCAGAAAAAGAAATCAAAGTCTTCCGCGAAGAAGGCCGCGACGATGTGCGTTTGTTGAACGGCCGTTGGGGTCCATACTTGGCCATCGGTAAAGCGAATTATAAAATTCCGAAAACAACCGATCCTGCAACATTGACTTTGCAAGATTGCTTGACGATGGCTGCAGCACAAGACGAAGCCAATCCAAACATCAAACGCGCTGCTGCTAAAAAAGCAGGAGCAACCAAAAAAGAACCCGCAGCGAAAAAGAAAGCTCCAGCAGCCAAGAAAAAAGCTCCCGCCAAAAAAGCGAAAGCTCCCGCAAAGAAAAAAGCTCCGGCGAAAAAGACTGAAAAGTAAACGTGGTTATTTAGAGCCTGTTTAAAATTTGTTTTTGAGAATTGTTATGATGGCTTTTTGTGCTAGACGAGGCGCATTTTGCAGGCCATAGTGGAGCGACTACGGTCAAAAAATGCAACGAAGTATAGCGCAAAAAGACGCATAACAAAATCAAAGGATAAAATTTAAACAGGCTCTTAATTTGTAAACGAAAAAAGGTGTGGTTTTTCCACACCTTTTTTCGTGGTGTACTTGGCCCAGATGCATTTATTCACATTGGCCTGCTCATTTCCCAAATGCAATTTGCGTAACGCACTGTATCTTTTTTTGATCTTTGTATTATACCAATAGATTTAAGCACCATGCAAACGCTCGACTTCAGCGATTTCTTTCAGCCCATCGATCCCGAACAGGTTTCCGGAGGCCAACCTTTTCAATCTACACAGCTTGGAAATGTGGCTCGGATTTATACCAAGGAAAAGGGTTGGCCCGAAATGGAAGGTATCAAACTCGCGTTGATCGGAATTGAAGAAGATCGTCGTACCGCTACAAATATCGGTGCGGCTGACGGCCCCAATGCTGCGCGCCGCGAATTGTATCGTTTGTATCAAGGCAATTGGTCGCTCGAAATGGCCGATTTGGGAAATATCCGTGCTGGCAATACGCCTTCCGATACCGATTTTGCACTCAAAACGGTTATGGGTGCGCTGTTGCGAAAAAATATTATTCCAATCCTGATAGGTGGCGGGCAAGACCTCACCTATGCACAATACCTCGCGTATCAAGCCATTGAGCAGACCGTCAATTTGGTTGCCATCGATGCGCGTTTTGATCTTGGGGGGGCCGATCAAGAACTTTCGAGCGAATCGTACTTGAGTAAAATTATTTTGCATCAACCCAATTTCTTGTTCAATTACAGCAATATTGGTTACCAAACGTATTTCGCAGAGCAATCGGCCATCGAACTCATGGGGAAATTGAATTTCGATGTCCACCGCTTGGGCGGTTTGCGCGGAAGCATTGAACAAGCCGAACCCATTATCCGCAATGCCGATTTGGTTAGTTTCGATCTGAGCGCCATTCGCCGCAGCGAAGCACCCGCCAATGCCGCCGCCAGCCCCAACGGATTTTCTGCCGAAGAAGCTTGCCAACTGGCACGCTATGCCGGAATCAGCGATAAACTCAGTTCGTTTGGTATATTTGAGTTTAATCCCGTGCTCGATGAACGTGGACAAACAGCGCAACTTGTGGCACAAATGATTTGGTGTTTCATCGAAGGCGTTTACAACCGCAAAAAAGATTATCCGTTTTCCGATACTTCCGCTTATACCCGTTACCGCGTGTTTTTGAAAGACCACAACCACGAAATCATCTTTTTCAAAAGCAATCGCAGCGATCGGTGGTGGATGGAAGTTCCTTACCCACCCAATCAGAAACTAAAGTTCGAGCGTCATGCCCTCGTGCCCTGTTTATACAACGAATACGAAGAAGCTTGCCAAGAAGAAATGCCCGATCGGTGGTGGCAGACCTTCCAAAAATTGAGTTAAACCACCAAAAATTGCGTTGAAACACCAATTTTGAACAGTAAAAAGTGAAAAAATATTTGGACAACCGAAAACAATATCTATCTTAGTGCCCTAGTGTGTCGTTAAAACTACACCAATCAGGCCTAAAAAACAACCTGAAGCGTATGAAAAAAACCCTTACTACCATTGCGTTAGCGCTGAGCAGCATCGCCGGTTTTGCACAACAAGATCCGCAGTTCACGCAGTACATGTACAACAAGTTGTTCATGAACCCAGCTTATGCCGGGATGCGTCAAGCCTTGTGCGCCTCATACATCAACCGTCAACAATGGACTGGCTTTGATGGTGCGCCTAAAACAGGCGACTTTGCAGTCGATATTTTCCTGCCAAAACTTAAGGGCGGTTTGGGTTTAACCCTGATGCACGATAAGCTCGGTTTTGAAAATACGATGGCTTACCGCCTTCAGTATTCGTTCCATATTCCGTTGAGCAATTCAACCATCGGTATTGGTATCGAAGCGGGTGCAATCAGTAAACGTATCGGACCAACCGGTACTAATTCTTGGATTGCTACCACAACATGGCAAAACGACCCATCCATTCCACCGCAACTCAAGAAAACGACGTATGATCTTGGTTTAGGTCTTTGGTATCAGCGCCAAAATATGTGGTTTGGTGTTTCTTCTACACACCTTGCCGCGCAGCCGGTTAATGATGGTACTTTGGTTACACTATCACCAGGACCAGCAACAACGCACAACCTCATTTACAACCTTGCCCGTCACTATTATGTTACAGGTGGTGTAAATTTTGAAGCAGGTTCGTTCGTCATTCGTCCGTCATTCCTCGTGAAAACAGACGCAACCATCACCCAATTCGATCTTAACGTCAATGCTTTATGGAATGAGCGTTTCTGGTTCGGTGCTACTTACCGTTACCAAGATGCGATTTCACCAATGATCGGTTTTCAGCTTCCTGGAAAAGACAATCCAGAATCTGGCCTGAAAGTTGGATTTGCATACGATTATACAACATCGAATCTCAACAACTACACCAACGGAACATTTGAATTGTTTTTGAACTACTGTATTCCAATTGTAACGAAAATTCGTCGTGAAGGGCACGGCGACGTTCGTATCTTCAATTGATCTGCACGGTTCAGGAATCGCTTAAACGTAACACAAAGTAAAAAGTAAACGTAGAACCGATTCTGTTGCCTAATCATCACGTTTTCAAACGACGTGATGATTTTCTGCAATAGAGGACAATTTCGGAAACATTGTCCACGTTTCTATATTAAATACCAGAATTACCAGAGTTCAGATTACCAACAACCAAATTACAAGGGAAACCAACAAGGAGGCAAAATGAAACGATTGCTGATTTTAGGTGCAGTCGCCGTACTGGGCACGTCCTGCGAGCAGGAAAACGGGCAACTGATGGGCGTACAAAACCGACCGGCATGGTATCCGTTCGACCCGTATGGCATGTTGTACTGTCCAATGGGCAGTTACAATATGGGTCCGAGCGATGAGGACATTCCGTATGCACACACCACAAAGGCTAAAACAGTCTCTGTGCAGGCGTATTACATGGACCAAACGGAGATCTCGAACAACGAGTACCGTCAGTTCGTCTATTACGTTCGTGACTCGTTAGCACGCCGTATGCTCGCCGAGAATGGCTTCGAAGAAGAGTATTATATCTCTGAAGAAGACTTTATCGGAACAGAAGACAACGGTCCGGTGTACATCGACGAGGATTATCCAGATCCGCCGCCGTTGAACCGCTACGAAAAAGTACGCTGGAACGAAGTCGATCCAGATTACAAAGCAGCCTTAAACGATATGTACTTGCCTGCGGAAGAGCGTTTCTACCGTCGCAAAGACATTGATACCCGTAAACTCTTGTTTGAGTATTACCGTATCGATATGCGTACTGCTGCGCGTAAAGCAAACCGTTTTCAGCCTGTAACCACTCCTGGTCCAAATGGAAAGCAATTCCCAACAGGAAAAGGTTCTTATACCGTAAATGGTAAATCAGGCTTGAACCGTAGCGTCTTCATCATTAAAGACATCATCAACGTATATCCTGATACACTTGCGTGGATTCACGATTTCACCTACTCGTTCAACGAGCCAATGACCAATATGTATTTTTGGCATCCGGCTTATGACGACTATCCAGTAGTAGGTGTTACTTGGAAACAAGCCCGTGCATTCTGCGTATGGCGTACTGAATTGTTGAACGACTACTTACGTTCAAACGAAGAGGTAACCGTTCAGGATTTCCGTCTTCCAACAGAAGCTGAGTGGGAATATGCTGCTCGCGGTGGTCTGCAACTCAGTCCATATCCTTGGGGTGGTCCATACATCCGCAATGCACGTGGTTGCTTTTTGGGTAACTTCAAGCCCATGCGCGGATCGTACATCGACGATGGTGGGTTCCACACGGTTAAAATTTTCTCGTACAACCCGAACGATTGGGGATTCTATTGCATGGCAGGAAATGCTGCTGAGTGGACCGTCAACGCATTTGACGAATCGGCTTACGATTTCATGCACGATTTGAACCCTGATTATCAATACGAGCCAGAAGGCGCAGAAACACAAATTCCTGTTCTCAACCGTAAAGTTATTCGCGGTGGTTCATGGAAAGATGTTGGTTTCTACCTCCAAAACAGCACCCGCACCTACGAATATCAGGATACAGCGAAGTGTTATGTCGGATTCCGTTGCGTGATGACCTTCTTAGGTCGTGCCAAGGATGATGATCTCTAGACAGAACCCTACCCGAGGTTTCGGGACTCCAAAGTAAATACAACAAGCAAGTAATCTTTTCTATTAACCAAAAACAAAACAAGCAAGAAAAATGAGCGGTAACAGTCTCTTTGCTAGCAAGAAGTGGAAAAACTTCATGGCCAAACTTTATGGTATCGGTGCGGCGATCGTAATTGTAGGTGCGTTGTTCAAAATTCAACACTGGCCTGGTGCAGGTCCGATGTTGATTCTCGGATTAGGAACAGAAGCAGTTATCTTTTTCTTTTCGGCCTTCGAACCTTTACATGAAGAATACGAATGGGAATTGGTGTACCCTGAACTCCGTGGTATGCATGACGAAGACAGTGGCCGTGGTCGCGAACTCGAAATGGCAGGCGGAAAAGATTCAGTAAGCCAGCAGTTAGACAAAATGCTCGAAGAAGCGAAGATTGGACCGGAGTTGCTCGAAAGCCTTGGAACAGGCATGCGTAACCTCAGCGAAAGCGCTTCTAAAATGGGTGAAATTGCTGATGCATCTGTTGCTTCGAAAGAATTTACAGACAACCTGTCTAAAGCTACAAGCAGCGTTGATCAACTTTCTCAAGCTTACGAAAAAGCAAACGAAAGCGTATCAACATCAGTTGACACACTCGCGAACGCATACACACGCGCTTCGAAAACACTCGAAACGTTTGCTACTGCTAACGAAGAGTCTGCAAACTACAACGAACAGCTTGGCAAAATTTCTAAAAACTTGTCTTCCCTCAACGCTGCGTACGAATTGCAATTGCAAGGTTCGAACGAGCACCTCAAGGCTACAAATACCTTGTACGAAGGCATTCAGACTATTCTTGGTAACCTCAACGAATCTGTTGATGATACCCGCCGCTACCGTTCAGAAATTGCTAACCTCGCGGGTAACCTCGAGCAGCTCAACACGGTATATGGCAACATGCTCACTGCTATGAACGTGCGCCGTTAATTCTGCGTCCTTTTTGTCTTGACATAAACTAGTTTAAAAAAGCAGTCAAAAGAAAATGGCAGGTGGCAAACAGACCCCGCGTCAGAAGATGATCGGTATGATGTACTTGGTACTCACCGCTCTTCTCGCACTCAATATTTCGAAAGAAATTATCAACGCGTTCATTACGATCGACACTGGTCTGAAACGTACGAACGTTAACTTTGACGGTAAGAATGGCATGACTTATCAGGCCTTTGAACTGGCAAAGCTCAACGATGAAAAGAAAGCAAAACCGCTTTACGAAAAAGCCATGAAAGTAAAACAACTTTCAGCCGATCTTTGCAAAAAGATCAACGGCCTTCGTGGGGAAATGGTTGCTGATGTCGAGAAGTTTGAAGGCCCTGATCGGATTAAAAAAGGCGATACACTTCGCCTTGATCTCATCAGCAAGCCCGATGATTACGATATTCCTACCCATTATATGATCGGTGAAGATCCAGCAAATGTAACTGGAAAAGCTAAAGATCTTAAACAGTGGCTTGGACAATATCAAAAAGACATTAACGCACTTCTTCCTGAAACTTCAAAAGAAAAGCTCAAAGGAAACTTAGCTACGCTCGACACCAAAGACGTTTACTCAAAAGAAAACGAGAAAATGGTGAACTGGGAATGGTACAATTTCTACCATGCTCCTGTAGTAGCTTCGATCGCCCAGTTGACCCGTATCCAAAACGATGTGAAAAACACCGAAGGCGACGTAATCAACGAGCTTTACAAATCGATCTCTGCGAACGACTTTAAATTCGATACACTCGCTGCTAAAGTTGTTGCTCCTACAAGTTATGTATTGCAAGGCGATAAATACGTTGCAAACGTATTCGTTGCTGCTTTCAGTACAACGCAAGATCCAGTAATCTGGCTTTGTAACTACGATTCAGTTACCAAAAAACCAAACGGAGCTATTGATTCAACCTCTGTAAAAGTTTCTCGTGGTATTGGAACATACGAAGTTGCTGCTGGTTCTACTGGTGCTCAGAAATGGGGCGGTTTGATTCGCGTTAAGAAGCCTGACAATACTTGGGATTCTTATCCGTTCAAAGCCGATTACATTGTAGCTGCTCCTTCTGCTGCTGTATCGCCAACCAAAATGAACGTGTTCTATATTGGTGTTGACAATCCAGTTTCAATTTCTGCTGCTGGTATTGCTCCAAGCGATGTATCGCCTTCATTTGCTGGTAATGGTGCTATGCGCCCTGCTGGAAAACCTGGTGATTACATTGTAACCGTAAAAGGCGGCAACGAAGCTACCATCAACGTTGGTGCAAAACTCAATGGCGCTAACAAATCAATGGGTGCTTTCAAATTCCGTGTAAAACGTGTTCCTGATCCAGTTGCGTTTGTTGGAAACATCAAAGGCGACGGCCAAATGACCAAAGGCGAACTCAATGCTGCTAGTGGTGTATTTGCCCGTATGGAAAACTTCGATTTCGACTTGTCATTCAAGGTTATTTCTTTCGTTCTCTCTGTAAACGTCAATGGCGTATTCGTTGAGAAAAAAGGTAACGGCCCTGCAATCACAGGCGATATGAAATCGTTGTTGGCTGGTGTACGTCCAGGAAACAAAGTATTCTTTGAACAAATTACCGTACAAGGTCCTGATGGAACGATGCGGAAAATTCCAGGAGTAAACATTAAAGTGAAGTAAGCTAAATCTTCCCAAATTGGAGGAACGAAACATGAAAACGATCAAGTTTTTGCTAGCCACGTTGGCCATTGTGCTTACCATCGGTACTTCCGATGCACAAGTACTCTCCCCAACGTTTCCCGATCAGGTTTACCTGAAGGAAAACTCGCGCGCCCGTAAACCAATTCCATACACGCACCTGCGTGAAGCCGATGTGAACTGGTCTAAACGCGTGTGGCGTACAATCGACTTACGCGAAAAGTTCAACCATCCGTTGTACTATCCAGAACAACGCATCAACGACCGCCGCAGTATGTTCGATGTCATTAAAGATGCTTTGATGACTGGCGAAATTCACGCGTTTGACAATGCGGCTTTGGACGATGAGTTCAAAGTGCAAATGACCAAACCGCAAATCGAAGCCCTGTTCGTTCAATGGGATTCTACTAACCAAGTAGAAGACCCAAACAATCCAGGAACATTTATACTTGCTCCAATCAAAACCGAATTGACATCAATCGATGTTAAGTCATATTGGATCAAAGAAGATTGGTTCTTCGATAAACAACGCTCTGTTATGGATGTTCGTATCCTCGGCATTTGCCCGATGAAGGAAAAGAAAGATCCTAGTACTGGCGAAGTTGTTGGTATGGTTCCACTTTTTTGGGTTTACTTCCCAGAGTGCCGTCCTGTTTTTGCAAAAGCTGAAGTCTATAACACCAAGACCGATGCAGAACGTCGCACACTCGATGATGTAATCTGGAAACGTATGTTCCAAAGCTACATCCACAAAGAAACCAACGTATATGACCGTACTATTCAGTCATACTACACAGGCCTCGATGCACTGCTCGAATCTGAACGTATCAAAAACGATATCTTCATTTACGAACACGATCTCTGGCACTTCTAATACCATCAAAATTCAAAACGGCTATTCTGAAACGAATAGCCGTTTTTTTATGAGCCTGTTTAAAATTTGTCCCGAAGCATCGGGATTGAGAATTGTTATGATGCATTTTTGTGCCAGACGAGGCGCGTTTTGAAGGCCATAGCGGCGCGCCTACGGTCAAAAAATGCAACGAAGTATGGTGCAAAAAGGCGCATAACAATTCCGAGGCTTCGGAACAAAGGATGAAATTTAAACAGGCTCTATGTCTTAAAAAATATTAAACGCACACCAAGCCACAACGCATTTTTGTTTTTTGTTGCATGCATCCCATTCGCCGCTATTTTATTCGTCCGGTTTTAAAAACGCTGCTTGTGTTTAGTGCTTGCATTTTACTTTATGTTGCCTATGCGTTTATCGGAACAATTATTCCTGTGAATACTGCGTATCAAGCACCCGTGAGCGGCACAACAATTTATGTGCGTTCGAATGGATTTCATACGGATTTGATTTTGCCCATGCATCACACCGATTCTACGTTAGATTGGATGCATATTTTAAACAACGATTCTTTGCGAGAACGATTCAATCAACGTGCTTGGATTGCATTGGGTTGGGGCGATGAAGGATTTTATTTCGATTCATACAACGGAAAATTTCCGGATGCAAGTACAACCGCCAATGCCATTTTCTGGCCCACACATGCGCTCATGCACGTGGAGTTTATACAACAGCGTCCCAAAATTGGCGAACAAATCATTCAATTGCATCTCCGCGATTCGGAGTACCGAAAATTATGCGCAGCCATTCAGCATTCATTCTCACGACAACCAAACGGATTTTTTTCGTTGCGTAAAGAACCAGGATATTATTACAACGATGTTTTTTATGATGCCGAAAATCAATATCACTTATTCAGCACGTGCAATCATTGGACAAACGATGTGTTGAAACAAGCTGGCTTGAAGGCCTCACTCACCGCGCCTTTTGACCGCTCTGTGTTGTGGCGTTTTCGTTCTCCCGAAACAGAAAACTGAGCAAGCGCCTCATCATCGTTGCGAAAGGTTTACCTTTGCTTCGATTTAAAAACACAACCGTATGACTGCTGCTGATTGGATTGGAAGTGCTGGCGTTGCATTATTGCTCGTTGCCTATTTTTTTAATTTACGTGGATGGCTTAAAATCGATTCGCCAACGTATGCGTTATTGAATTTACTCGGTGCAGGTTTAGCTGGATTAGCTTCTGCTTTGTTGCATTACTGGCCATTTATTATTCTCGAAGCTGTTTGGGTCTTGGTATCGCTTGCCGCGCTTTGGAAAAATTTGAAGCAACAAAATTCACAGCCCTAAGTGGAGTGAAATTAGTAGTGTTTATTTTTTCGCTTCGCGGAAACGTGTAAACATCAACGCCGCCCCCACGCACAAGCCCGCGCCCACCAGGCCACTCAGCCGCAAGCCCCAATCATCGCCCGGATCTTTACCGAAAATGGTCAGCATCGAAAAAACGGCAATGCCCAAGGTTTGACCCAATTTTACCGCAAAGTATTTTACCGCAAAAAATAATCCTTCCCGATTTTCACCCGTCACATCTGCATCCAACCGCGCAATGTCGGCGAGAATGGCCGGAGGCAAAATGCCCAATGCTGCCAGCGGAAACGAAGCCATGCCCACAAAAATAAATAGTTGTACTTTTCCCGGAAGTGGCACTTTCCCAATCAGAAAAACACAGGCACTTGCAATGCCAAGAATGGCAAACGCCAACAATACCAATTTCTTCTTGCCATACTTCGCCGATAAACGATTCAGCGGAACATAAAAAAGCAACGAAGCCGCAACCATTGTTCCCATCAACACCACACCCATCGACTCATTTTCGCCCGCTAAAACTGTTACGAAATAAAGCAAACCACTCGTAATAATATACAACGCCATGTAGTAGGCAAAATCGGCAATCACATACGCTCTGAAATTTGAATTGCGTAAGGCCGAACGCAACGATGCCAATAACGGTTCGTGCGAAGGCTTGCTTCGTGTAAGCTTGCGTTCATCAATCAGTAATACAGGAACGAGCATTAATATTCCGCCCAACACACATAAAATCCAGATGGCCAATTGCAACGCATCAATGCGCGCTGTTGCCAACGATAGGTATTGCATGAGATCAGCCAAATTGTTGGATGCAGCACTTGCCACAATACCAAAAACAAAACCTGCTTGTTGCCATGTTGCTAAATTCAAACGTTCTTCGGCTGTTGCTGCAAGCTCCGGCAATAAGGCATTACACGGAATGATATACGTTGTAGCTGCAATGAAAAACAAACCCAATGTAATGGCCAACCACCACGCATTGCCAACGCTCGCTTCCGAATCAGGTGGCGAAAATACAAGCGCACAACACACCACCGCCGGAATCAAACTCCACAGCATAAACGGAATGCGTCGCCCATGCGGATGCGTTGACTGATCGCTTTTCTGTCCGATAAATGGATCATACACCGCATCGAGCAAACGACCCGCAGACGTAATTAACGCGAGTAAATTAAATGCGCCAAAAAATGTAATCTGCATCAACATCGGATTCCATCCCGCATTCGATGGCGGAATCCAGAAGTAGGGCAGAAGCACACCAATAATATTCACGAGAATGCTCCAGCCCGCCATGCCAGCAGCATAAGCCAAACGAGTACGACGTGTGAGCACGTGTTGCAAAATAAAAGAGCTTAGGAAAAATTAAAGTTTCAACCGAATTTGTAATTTCACTTCAGTACGCGCATTGCCTTGAATTTCAGTCAACGAACCTTCACTGATAACATCTTGATTGGTATAGACTGTACGTGCTACACGAAACCACAATTCAAATTTTCGGTTGATGTCCCAATTGATCATGGCATACATCCGCGCACCTTTGTAGTAATACGACGGAATTGAAAATACATACGGCATATCGTTTTCATACGCATAAATACGCGAGAAATAAGTATCGCTTTGAAACAGTGCCAAACGACCTGTAAACGAAAGCGGACTGCCGAGTTTCTTGTACGTTACATCTTGCCATACAACAAACCCATTTTGCACTACATCGTTTGATGGCTTGTATTGCGTAAACTCAATACGATTGCGTAAACGAATGGAGAGTGATGCTGGATACTGAATTTGAAAACGGTAATTGTCTTGTGTCAACGGAATGATGTAGTCGATTTCCGCATCTTCATCATTCGCATTGATAAAGCGTTCGCGGTGACGGTAACGAAAATACATATCTGTTTTTTTATCAGGCGTATAATTGATCTGCACCAAAAGATCGGAACCGCGCGAAGGCCCATCAATCTGGAATTTCAACCACGGAAACCGAAAACGATCAATATAGGCGTTGATGGTAACACGACGAATAGGCGACATGCGTACACCAAAAAATATCCCTTGTTCATTTGCCGGAAGACTCCCATCGGCAAACGCATTGCCTAAAACATTTTGAAAATCGCGCAACAAATAACGGTGATGCACCGAAAGCGCCAAACGCGAATCAAGGCTCATCAGCAACCCATTTACGGTTGCCAGCCCACCATTTTCGCTCCGCGCTGTTTCGCCAAAAAAGTTGATGTTGCGATACACATAACTATAATCAATGCCAAGCACCATATTTTTTTGTGCAGAAAACTCAAACTGATTATAAACACTTAAACTCCGCGATAAATTGGCCCCCAATTGTTGGTACATACCCGTAACACCCAAACGCAAGCGTGTTCCATTGTAACCCAAATGTCCGCCCATAACCGTTTCTGTAATGGCGCGACGATCGGCCATTTCTGCTGGCGTGGTATGCAAACCTGTTTGTTGTAAACTGGTTACTTCTAAAATTTCAATGTCTGTTCCCGATGTATCGCTCGTCAAGATATTCGCATCAATGCGTTTGCGCGAATATAAAACCGTAGCATCAAATTTTTTGAAACGCATCGTTACTGCCGCCCCACGCAAAAAACGCGTTTCATCGGCAGAAGAATACGGACGAATGCCCCCCGCATTCCGACGCACATTGACGGCATCCGAAGTTTTACCAAATGCAAAGCCCGTTAGCAACGTCAATCCTTGTCCAAACCCCGCTTGATAATCGCCAATACAAAGCGTTTTCACAGGCCCGATATTTTTGATTGCTAAATGCGCCGAGTAAAAATCAAATCCTTGCTTTTGTGTGCCACGGAAAAATTCTTCGCCAGCATCTTTATCTGCAACAAAACCCCAACTCACAAAATTGGAATAGGTAAACCGATAACGCGCAAACACCCGATACGGCGAGCCTAAATAACGCGAGTTCGGACTTTCAGCTAAGGCCGCACTATCAATTGCCGAAAATCCTTTTTGACTTTCTACAATCCGTTGCGAACGCGCCACAAACTCATGTTTTCCGTTTTTAAACATTTCGCGCGCGGTGAAATGCCCAGAATTTGTTGTATCAAATACTTTGATGTAAGGAAGAATTCTGAAAATCAATTCCAAATCAAACCCATCTACCGCTTGCAATTCGTAAACCGAAATCAATGTGCCGAATTTTTCGCGATGCGCCAACAAGGCATTTAACTGAACATCGTTGAGCAGGCCTAAATCTTCCAACTCTTCGCGCGTGGCCGTATTCAAATTCAACGGGTGCGCAGCATAATAAGAAAGGTTGTCGATCAAGTTCGTATAATCTGCATCCTCGTTTTCTAAATTCTCCGAAAGATTCTCAATTTGTTGTTGAACTGGATCGGGTGTTGTTGAGGTATCGGTTTGTGCCTGTGCATTACTCGCAAAAAGCAACGCAACAACGAGCCACATCGATGCAGCAAAAAAACGGAAGCGTGAAAGCACGTGCGTTACGTTCATCATCAGCAATTAATCAAAGCCATATTGAATGCCCGCTTGTGGCGAGAAGCCCAACGTGCTGTGAAACGTAGATGCAAAATCGAGGCGGAACTTATTAAACTCCAGTCCAAAACCAAACGCCGTTAATCCAGGATTGCTCGCCGCACCAGCGCGCAAATAAAAACTTTTTACCGGATGGTATTCCAAGCCACCACGAATGCTTGGTTTGTACTCAATATCTTTTTCTGCTTCGAGGGTTACAAAGACCTTCTCCGAAAATTTATACAAAGCACCCAAACGCATCACCATCGGCAAACGTTCGCTGACATTGCCATTCAATTTGCTACGGGTAATATTAAACACATGAAAACCCAAATACAGATTTTTTACAGGCTCGGCCAAAATGCCCAACTCGCCAGCCACCGCAGATCCTGTTCCATAATTTTCGGCAATGCGTGTTTGCAAATAATCCAACTGCACCGATGCCGAAAAACGCTCCCCCAATTTTTTAGCGAAAGCAAGACCCAATTTATTCTGACTATACTGCGAATACCCAAACGACGATGCCTCCAGTCCAAAAACGCCTGCTTTAATTGGCAAGGCAGCACCAAAGGCTTTCATGCTCAATTCCTTCAACAGAAAACGATTTTCATAAAACAAACCCGCTTGAAATGTATTGATGTATGCCAAGCCCGCTTGGTTGTTATGAACGCTCCATAAGTCGCCACGCAGGGCTACGCCCGACTGCGCAAAACCCGCACTCCGCGCACCTAGTGGATCATTGTCGCCAGCATGTGCAACAGGTGCAAGCACAACGAAAATAAACAGTAGAAAAGAGTATCTCATTGGCACTAAAGATAGTTGGGAATACCATACCAACCAAACACCCCAAACCATTATTTTTTGTCATTTATCGGATTATATTTGTGTAAACGGCTACCGCATAAAAACACACCAATACCCTGTTTTCGATCAAACCAGTATTCCATAACCGCTGTTTGTATCGAAATGTTAAATTTGCCACTCATTTAACCAATCACAATGGATACGACTACACTCAAATCAACCGCACTTTCCGAAACACACATTGCCCTCGGCGCAAAAATGGTTCCCTTTGCCGGATATAATATGCCTGTTTCTTACGCAGGTCTCAACGAAGAACACCTTACTGTCCGCAATGGCGTTGGTGTGTTTGACGTATCGCACATGGGCGAGTTTATCCTCAAAGGCGATCGTGCACTTGATTTGATTCAATATGTTACAAGTAATGATGCTGCGCAATTGTACGATGGACGTGTGCAGTATTCGTGCCTTCCAAACGGACAAGGCGGAATTGTTGACGATTTACTCGTTTATCGCATGGATGAGAAAACATACATGCTCGTGGTTAATGCGTCTAACATTACCAAAGACTGGAATTGGATTGCTACACACAATACCTTTGGCGTAGATATGAAAGATATTTCCGACCGCACTTCTTTACTCGCGGTTCAAGGTCCTAAAGCGATTTTTGCGCTGCAAAAATTGACCTCAGAAAATCTCTCAGAAATTCCTTACTACCATTTCAAAAAAGGAACATTTGCCGGTTGCGAAAACGTCGTCATCTCCAATACAGGCTATACTGGTGCGGGTGGCTTTGAAATTTATTTCGATAATGAAGTTGCCGATAAAATTTGGAAAGCCGTGTTTGAAGCAGGCGAAGAATTTGGCATCAAACCAATCGGTCTTGGAGCGCGCGATACCCTTCGTTTAGAAATGGGTTTCTGCTTATACGGAAATGATATTGACGATACCACGTCGCCAATTGAAGCGGGTTTGGGTTGGATTACCAAATTCAACAAAGACTTTATCGATAAAGAACGTTTGCTCCAACACAAAGAAGGTGGTGTATCGCGCAAGCTTGTTGCTTTTGAAATGATCGATCGCGGTATTCCACGCCACGATTACGAAATTGTTGACGCTGCCGGAAACGTTATTGGAAAAGTAACTTCTGGAACTCAAGCACCATCTTTGCAAAAAGGAATCGGAATGGGTTATGTGCAAACAGCGCATGCCAAAATTGGAACAGAAATTTTTATCCGTGTGCGCGATAAATCACTCAAAGCACAACTTGTCAAATTGCCTTTCTTCAAAGCGTAATTTAATTTCCGCGTATGACGTTACTTAAAATTGATGCTTGCTTCTCGCCCAAACTCTATCCGGTTTATGCCGATAATGAAAGCATTGTAGTCATCATTGATGTGTTGCGTGCGACATCGGCTATTTGTACCGCATTTCACCACGGCGCAGCCAAAATTATTCCTGTGGCAACGGTTGACGAAGCCCGTGCTTTACAAGCGCAAGGATTTTTGGCTGGCGCCGAGCGCGATGCCATCAAAGTAGAAGGATTTGATTTTGGCAATTCTCCTTACGATTACATGGGCGATCATGTAAACGGCAAAACCATTGTGTTGACGACAACAAACGGCACACAAGCCATCGAAGCAGCAAAAAATGCGTATCAAGTTGTTGTTGGCGCATTTTCAAATATTACAGTACTCTGCGATTGGTTGGTACAACAAGATCGTAGCGTTTTGTTGCTTTGCTCCGGTTGGAAAAATAGATTCAATTTAGAAGATTCACTTTTTGCCGGAGCCGTTACCGCCGAATTGGTAAAACGCTCGGATAAGTATAAGCTTGGTGATGGTTGTTTGGCCTTGGAGTATTTGTACAAGATGGCTAAAGAAGATCCCATGAAGTTTCTTGCGCGCGCCTCGCACAAAGAACGCCTCGCTGCCCTCAACCTCAAAAAAGACATCAAGTATTGCCTCACACCCGATCAAACCAAAGTGATTCCGGTTTTGAAAGACGGTGCGTTGGTAAAATGGGAAGCGTAAAAAATTACTTTGCAAATGTTTTGCTGGAAATCGTATCAAATTTCCCAAGTGTGTCAACGAGAGGGATGGAGTATTCTGCTTTCGTAATACCTAAACGTTTCATACGTGCCATAAAATCTTCCATATTTTTTTTGGAAGATTTTTGAGAATCAAAATTTTTATGCTCAGCTAATAACTTTTCAAGTTGTTCCGCAGTAGTTGACATAGGATAAAGTTAATCAGATTTTCGTGAATGCAAAAAGAATTTATAATCCATTTTTGAGATATAATGGCAAATAATATCGTTGTACTCGCGTATAAGTGGTTGCAAAACAGTGTCTTTTGAATAATCTTCTATTGTAAGTTTTAGAATTGTAGTTAAGTCTTTAATCCCGATAGAACGACCATGAGAATGCCAGAGTTTATTGTCTCCTAATTTCTGAGCAATTTCAATAGCACGTTTTGTTTTTTCTACTTGTAAGACTTTTGAACCATCTTTGTGTGTATTCCATTGCTTGAATTTATAATCGACAAGCCATTTTTGTAATAAGGCAACGGTCAAATCGCTTGCTTGCTCATAGCGGCGCAGCATGGCCAAGTCTTGTTGGCTCAAAAGCATCAATTCCGCATCAGACAATGTATCATTCAACGATTTTTGAATCAACTCATTTACTTTGTCTAAATAACCAAGTGCTGGAACCCAGTTTTTTCCATTAAAAACCTGAGGATCTATTGGGCCAAGCGAAGACGAATAATCCATATAGATACGATCTCCAGACATGCAAAAAATTGTACCTGCTGAATAAGCCGAATCAGGTACAATAAAAAACACTTCTTCGTAATGATGTCGAATAATTGTTACCAGTTTTTCAACGGTTTCGGCACTTCCGCCCGGAGTGTTTAGAATTATACAGAGTTTTTTTTGCTTTTTCACATCTGCTTTAAGTTCTTCAATGAAGTCTCGGAAAAGCTTTTCAATTGGATCAGCAATTGGACCATAATAGAAAATTACATCAGCATCAAAATGCTCTTCTAATGCATGAAGTTTTTGATTGAGAATTTGATCAATAGTAGCGTCAAAAATGGATTTCATAAAATAAATTTAAAATAGAATGGAAAATGTACAAATATAAAATTAATTATTTTTCTTTGCGCAACCAACCCAAAATCCGATCGTTTTTAATTGTCCACAAACCATCTTTGTGGCGTAGCGAAAATATTCTGCGCGAGTTGCCTCTGATGCCTGGGTTTTGCTGAATGATTTCTAGTTCACGTGTTCCTACTTCCGAAATAATGGCCACATGCCCATGAACGTTTCCACCCATAACCAACAAATCGCCTACTTCGGGTTTGGAACGACTACCGTTTGTGTACTGCCGTAAACCGCGGTTGGAATTGAAATCGCCATCTGTAATGTACTGATCGAAAAAGTCTTTCGCATCGCCATAACTCACGGGCATTTTGTGGTTATAGTGTTCGTAATAATACCGTTTTACAAATTCTACGCATTGGTATTTTAAGCCGAGGTTATAGCCATCGGCTGTGCGGTTGCGGCCATTGATGTGATCAATCGAACCGTTGTAATAAACCCGAACACCATGCAAACTATCCAACACATCGCCAAATTTATGCGATACAAACAAATGCTTGTTTTGGGCCGCATAAAAAATGCCTGCCGAAAGCAGCAACAAGAAAATGGTGAAAAAAGACCAACGCTTCATGGTGTGTAGGGAATTGAGGGAATGCCCATGTCGTTTATGCCTGAAATATACGAAACATGCGTTAAAAAGGTTCTTTCGTTCGCTTTTCTTTATTTCGTTTTTACATGCTAACTTCATCCTCACGAATTATGGAGCGCATTCTTGTCGTTGACAATTACGATTCTTTCACCTACAACCTCGTACATCTGATCGAAAAAATTTCAGATGTACAGATTGATGTGTTTCGCAATGACCAAATCGCGCTCGATGCGGTTGCACAGTACGACCGTATTGTCTTGTCTCCCGGTCCTGGCATTCCTTCCGAAGCGGGTTTGCTGTTGCCTTTAATTCAACGTTATTGGAATCAGAAACCCATGCTAGGCGTTTGTTTGGGCCATCAAGCCATTGCCGAAGCGCTTGGCGGAACACTTCGCAACCTCGATCAGGTTTTTCATGGTGTTGCTTCTCCACTAACCTTAGAAAAAGACTCCGGTTTTTTATTCCAACACTTATCATCAGGCATGCTGGTTGGCCGTTACCATTCTTGGGTAGTTGAAAATCTTCCACCTCAATTGCGTGTTACCGCACGCGATGAACAGATCGAAATCATGGCGTTTCAACACGATTCCTTACCACTGGCGGGTGTACAATTTCACCCCGAATCCATCATGACTGAACACGGTGAAGTGTTGTTGCGAAATTTTCTTCATGCAAACGCTTTAAACGCGTAACTTTCCTGAACTTATGATCACGCTGATTCCTGCTATTGATATTATTCTCGGACGTTGTGTCCGCTTAACCGAAGGCGATTACGACCAACAAACGACCTATGCCGATGATCCTGCTGATGTTGCCAAACGCTTCGAATCGGTTGGTATCAAACGCGTTCACTTAGTCGATCTTGACGGTGCAAAAATTGGACGTGTATCTAATTTGGCAGTTTTAGAACACATCGCTAAATCAACGAATTTAATGATAGATTTTGGTGGCGGCATCAAAACAGAAGACGACCTCAAGCGGGTCTGGGATGCCGGCGCAGCAATGGTTTCCATTGGAAGTATGGCTGTAAAACAACCAGCTATTTTTGCATCGTGGATTGAAAAGTATGGCCCCGAAAAATTCTTTTTGGGTGCCGATGTGCGCGATCGCAAAATCTCGATCAGTGCTTGGACGGAACAAACCGAAGAAGATGTGGTTGATTTTATTCAACGCCACCAACAGAAAAACGTTACGCAATTTTTCTGCACCGATATTGGTCGCGATGGACGATTGGAAGGCCCTGCATTTGATTTGTATAAGCACATCATTGCGCAATGTACCGATGTTAAAATTACGGCAAGTGGCGGCGTATCATCAGTTGAAGATATTCACGCCTTGCAAAAATTAGGTTGCGATGGTGTCATCATCGGTAAAGCCTTGTACGAAGGACACATTCCTTTGGAACAGTTGTCTGTGTTTTTATAATCAGTGAAAACTTCCGCTACATGAAACAGGTGTTTTTTTGTGTCGTAATTTTTGTATTGAGTATGTTGTTCACGCAATGCGCACCAAGTCGCATGGTGAAACCGCTTGAAGAAAAACAACATGCCATTACGGCCAATGTTGGCGGACCCTTGATTGGTTTTGCCGGAACCGTCATTCCAGTTCCGTTTACCGCTTTGGGTTATGGTTATGGCTTGCGGGCCAATACAACCATTTTTGCCAATCTGCATACTACTTCGCTTCTCTATGGCGTAATTCAAACTGATTTGGGTGTTTGTCGAAATTTTAAAACGTGGGATAATGGGTTAGCCATCAGTAGCAATCTCGTAGCCAATTTATCCGTCGATAAATGGCAAGGCAATTTTCGTTTCTGGCCGCAGTTGGATGTGAATGTGTATAAACCATTTCACGAAAAAAAATCGTTTTGGTATGCCGGCTTCGATTCGTGGTACGAACTTGCGCGTTATCGGGCGCATGATTACAGACAACCCGTTCATGTTTTTCTCAATCCTCATGCCGGTTTGCAATGGGGCAAAAAAACACATTGGTCGTATCAATTCGAAACGAAATGGTTGATTCCATACATCAAAAACACACCCAATCAGATTAAATACAAAGCACCGGGCGGCAATGGTGCAATTGGAATTTATTTCGGTGTTACCTATCGTTTCGCACCAAAAAGTCAGGAAGTACATTCAACCACACAAGCCTATTAAACGCCATGAAAAAGATCTCTCTCTCTTTGTTTTTTCTGCTGGCCTTGGTTTCTTGTCAACGCCTCGATCAGAACTTATACAACCTCGAAGTCATTACAGCATATAAATTGGATGCTTATGAAGGCGATCAGGATTTTGTATTAGGTAACGATTACAATATTCCCGATTCGTTGATTTTGAAATTTTCTGTCAATTCGCAAGCACCCGATGAATCAACGCCTACACGCATTGAAGCCATTTACATTGGCGATGTGAATCAAATTGCAACCGATACGGTGATTTTGTATTGTCATGGCAATTACAAACACATGGATTTTTATTGGCAACGTGCCAAGCTGCTTGCACACACAGGCGGAAAAATGCGTTACGGTGTGTTGATGTTTGATTATCGCGGTTACGGACTTTCGCAAGGCACGCCAAGCGAAGCAGGTATGTACGCCGATGCGGATGCGTGTATGCAATGGCTGCGCGATCATGGGTTGACGAGTGAGCGCTTGGTCGTTTATGGATTTAGTTTGGGTTCTGCTCCTGCAACCGAATTGTCGGCGCACCCGCGTAGCCTGCGTCCTTCCAAGTTGATGCTTGAAGCGCCTTTTGCTTCGGCAGAAGCATTGGTAACGGATGGCGGTCAACTCAATATGCCCGCTTCGTATTTTACCAATCTCGAAATTGATAATGCCGAAGAAATTAAAGCGGTGCAACAACCCTTTTTTATCATTCATGGCACAAACGATCAGTCGCACAATATTGAAACGCATGGTAAATTGATTTTACAACATTACCAAGGTGTTTACAGCGAATCGCATTGGATTGAAGGTGCTGGACATTCTACTGTACCCGTAACCACAAGGTTTTCTGAGTACAACCGCATTCTGCACGAATTTATTTCGCAGCATTAGCGAAAATATTTTCGAGACGAAATAATTTTTAAGATCATTAAATCAAGCCTTACCTTTGTGCTATGTCAGAATCGACGTTGCCTATTATTTCGTTGCGCGAAATTGCTCGTTCCTATACCGTAGGATCGGAAATGATTCACGCGCTTCGTTCCATTACGCTTCAGATTTCGCGCAATGAATATGTAGCGTTGATGGGGCCTTCCGGCTCCGGAAAATCAACCTTGATGAATATGCTTGGTTGCCTCGATACGCCATCAAACGGAGAATATATCCTCAACAATATTTCTGTTGCGCGCATGACCGATAACGAGTTGGCCGAAGTGCGCAACAAAGAAATTGGTTTTGTGTTTCAAACCTTCAACTTATTGCCGCGCCAAACAGCGTTGGAGAATGTAATGCTTCCGCTTATTTATGCTGGACTGAATAAAACAGAGCGCAAACAAAAAGCTGAACATAGTTTAGAGCAAGTTGGGTTGAAAGATCGCATGCACCACCGGCCCAATGAATTGTCGGGCGGACAACGCCAACGGGTTGCTATTGCCCGCGCACTTGTAAATGATCCGGCCATTATTTTGGCCGATGAGCCAACCGGAAACCTCGATTCAAAAACATCCATCGAGATTATGGGACTTTTTGAAACGATTCATAAAAATGGCAACACCATCATTGTTGTTACACACGAAGAAGACATTGCACAATACGCACACCGCATCGTTCGCTTACGCGATGGGTTGATTGAAACGGATGCACAGAATACGAAAATCCGCACGATGAGTTCGGGAAGTATTCACGCGTGAGCCAATCAAGGTTCGTGGTTGATAAGTACTACACCAATTAATTTCTCGCGTTTGAAAAAAAGAGAAACATATTTCATCGCTCTTGATTTTTCAAACCTTCACACCCAAAATCAAATCATTCGATCCGGCAACTTGCCATTTTACCCAAATGCTTAATCCGTTTTGCGTGAGTTTTTTTTGAATGCTTTTGTGCTGCGCTCGCGTCATCGTATTGCGCATGGTATTGAAGAGCAGTTTTCCGTTGGGTGAAATAATCCGCGCCAATTCGCTTAAAAATTCATCTTGTGTAAATTTTTCTGGAATCGTATCGATGATAAAAATATCGACGATGATTAAATCAAAGGTCTGCAAACACGTTTTGACATAATCAAACGCGTCGGCTAAAATCAAGGTTACCGGATCAAACGCATGGATATTAAATTCGCCTTTGGCCAGTTGAACCATGACCGGATCAATATCGACCAAGGTTAACGGTGCTTGGGATCGGAAATGGTTGCGAATGGTTTCGGCAATTGATCCTGCCCCCAAACCAAGCACCAGAACCGATTGTGTTTTGGCATCGAAATGCAATTCCTCCAAACCAATGTGCAAGGTTTCTTGTAGCGACCCATAGGAATAATTGCTTGCAAATGTGTCCAGCACTTTTTTCCCATCGAGCCAATTAATTTCCAATTCGCCGCTAAACTCCGATTCAATTCTTTTGGATTGAAAAGGAATAGGGGAAGGGTTGATTTTTTTCATGAAACATGTTTGCTACAACACCACAAAGCTATTCATTCCGTCTCGTATCTGATTAGCGTATGCTGTTTGCGTTAGCCTAAGCTAAAATTTGTCAAATCGGCTGCTATTTTCCTTTTTCGTCGCGTTTTAGAGCCAAAAACCCGCTATTTTTGTAGTTTACAGAATCTTATTTATGCTTCAACTCAATTACCTCCGCGAAAACCGCGATGAGGCCGTTCGTCGCCTCACTAAAAAATACGCACAAGTCGAATTTATCGATCAGATCATTGCACTCGATGCCGATCGTCGCAAAACACAAAATCAAGTCGATTCGCTTAAAGGCGAAGCCGGAAAACTCTCGCGTCAATACGGCGAGTTTCGCAAAGCCAATAACGAAGCGGGTCTTGCTCAGATTACCGCAGAGAAAAAAAATATCGACGAACAAGTTGAAACACTTTCCAGTCAATTAGATGCGCTCGAAGAACAGCTTCAAGCCTTGCTCGTACAATTGCCCAATGTTCCGAATGATCGCGTTCCTGAAGGAAAAACACCCGAAGAAAATGCTGTCGTTTTTTCGCATGGCGAAATGCCCAACTTGCCCGAAACCGCAAAGCCACACTGGGATTTAGCGGCGCAATATGGTTTGATTGATTTTGAATTGGGCAATAAATTAACCGGATCTGGTTTTCCTGTTTACCGTGGACAAGGCGCAAAATTGCAACGTGCATTGATTAATTTTTTCCTCGACCGTGCAACCGCTGCGGGTTATTTGGAAGTGCAACCACCGATTCTCGTCAACAAAGATTCTGGATTTGGAACAGGTCAATTGCCCGATAAAGAAGGGCAGATGTATCACGTTACGGTGGACGATCTTTATTTGATTCCAACCGCAGAAGTTCCGATCACCAATATTTACCGCGATGTGATTTTGAAGGCGGAAGAATTGCCCATTAAAAATTGTGGCTATACGCCTTGCTTCCGCCGCGAAGCGGGTTCGTATGGAAAAGATGTGCGCGGCTTGAATCGCTTGCATCAGTTCGATAAAGTAGAAATTGTACAAGTACAACATCCTGATAAATCGTACGAAGCACTGGAAGAAATGCGTGAGTATGTTGCTGGTCTTTTGCGCGATCTCGAATTGCCTTTCCGCACCTTATTGCTTTGCGGTGGCGATATGAGTTTTGCTTCGGCCATGACGTATGACATGGAAGTTTTTTCTGGCGCACAAAAGCGTTGGCTCGAAGTGAGTTCGGTTTCTAATTTCGAAACGTTTCAGAGCAACCGTTTAAAATTGCGTTACCGCTCTGGCTCAGATAAACCAGTGCTGGCGCATACGCTCAATGGTTCTGCGCTCGCGCTTCCGCGCATTGTTGCGGCTTTGTTGGAAAACAACCAAACTGAAAATGGTATTCGTATTCCAGCCGCTCTGCGTCCTTATACCGGATTTGATTTTATAAAATAGAGCTTCTTACACATGAAAAAAATAGTTCTCTTCATACTTCCTGTTATTACTTGCATGAGTCTGTTTGTAGCATGCGGTCCAAGTGCAGATTATAGCAACGAACTCAAGGCTATTGAAGGTTGTCGTGTTGATTTGACGCGACTCGATTCTACACTTTCTTTGGTAAAACCCGATGATGTAGAAAAGCTAACCTTGCAGATAAATAATGTTTCTGGTTTTACGCAAACGGCGATCAATAAAATTGGCGATACGCTTGATTTTAAAACAGCCGAGATGTTGACCGATTTTCGTGCGCTGCGCAAACCCTTAGAAGCGGTTTCCGAGAATTATAAATTGATTCGTACGGCTATTGACTCTACCGGAAAAAATCTGGAGCATCTTGAAAATGATTTGCGCAAAAACACCCTCAGCGAAGGCTTGGTTGCTGCTGATTGTGTGAAACGCGAACGCGAAAATTTGGATGCACTTGCCGAACAAACACAAATTGTCATCAACAATTATGTCAACTCAAAGCTGGCCTTTGATTCGCTTCAACCGAAAGTGATGACGTATGCGCAACAACTTAATACTAAAATAACCGCACAACCCAAATGATGAAAAACCTGTTGGCTCGTGTTTTTTTGCTGTTGCTGTTTTCATTAACGGTTTCAGTAGCGCATGCACAAAATCCAACAGAAGATTCGCTCGATTACAAGCCATCGCCTGACGAACAGTTGGCAGCGCAGTATTATCAAGCAGGAGAATTTGATAAAGCGGTTGTGTATTATGAGAAGTTGTATGATAAAAATCCCATTTCGATTTATTACAATTATTACCTCAACTGTTTAATCAATACAAAGAGTTTTCGTAAAGCAGAAAAAGTAGTTACGAAACAAAGTAAACGTTATCCAAACGACCTGCGCTACAAAGTTGATATGGGGCGTGTGCGTCGTGCGGAAGGCGATGAAGCAAAAGCGAAAAAAGAATTTGATGCGGCCATCAATTCGATTGGAAAATTTACGAGTGCGAATGCGGTCATTGATTTGGCGAATGCGTTTCTGGGATTGAATGAAACGGATTTTGCGATCCAGACTTTAGAGAAAGGTCGGCGTGAATTGAGCGGTTCTTATACGTTTGCACTCGAACTCGCCGAAGTGTATGCGCTGAAACGCGATTACGCGGCAATGATTAAAGAGTATTTGGATTTGTTGGAACAAGCCGATTATTTCAAGCAGCAAGTGCAAAACGAATTGCAAGCCAAACTCGATGCAGATGCGGAAGATAAAATTGCCCCTTTGCTCAAAGCCGATTTGTTGCGGCGCTCACAAAAAAATCCGAATCAATTAATTTGGAATGAATTGTTGATGTGGTTGTTTTTGCAGCAGAAAGATTTTAACGCGGCATTCACACAAGCCAAAGCCATTGACAAACGCCAAAAATTGGAAGGCAAAGAAATCATGGAATTGGCATCAACGGTTTTGGCCAACAAAGATTACGATGTAGCGCTTGCGTGTTACGATTATGTGATTTCGTTGGGGAAAGAAAGCACGTATTACCGCAAAGCAAGCATGGCGCGTGTGAATACGCATTACGAGCAAGTGATCAATTCCGTTTCTTATACACAGCCCGATTTGTTGGAGGTAGAAAAAGAAATGGAAACCACATTGACCGAATTGGGTCGCGATTCGCGTACCGTTCCGCTCATGTTGTCGTTGGCGCATTTGCAAGCGTTTTATTTGTTCAATACCAAGAAAGCGATTACGGTGTTGGAAGAGGCCATTGCCATTCCGCAAATTTCACCGTATGAGCAAGCGCAATGCAAAGTAGAACTGGGCGATGTGATGTTGCTCGATGGGCAAGTGTGGGAAGCCTCGTTGTTTTACTCGCAAGTAGAGAAAGCATTTAAACGCGAACCGATTGGACAAGAAGCCAAATACCGCAATGCGAAAATTGCGTTTTACATCGGTGATTTCGAGTGGGCGCAAACGCAATTGAATGTGTTGAAAGGTGCCACATCCAAACTCATTTCCAACGATGCGATGTATTTGTCTATTTTGATCACCGATAATTTGGCCTTGGATAGTATTTCAGAGCCGCTCGAATTATTTGCGGAGGCCGATCTGATGTTGTTTCAGAACAATTACAAAATGGCTTCGCAAGCCTTAGATTCGATTGTTATTTTATTTCCGAAACATGCGTTGGCCGATGATGTGTTGTTTATGCGTTACCGCATGGCCTACAAACAGCAGCGTTGGGTAGAGGCGGCAGGTTTTCTGCAACAGATTGTAGATACTTATGGTTGGGATGTTTTAGGCGACGATGCTACGTTTCGTTTGGCCGAATTGTACGATTATAAATTGGGCGATACGAAGAAAGCGATGGCCTTGTACCAAGATGTGTTGGTGAAATTTCCGGGAAGTTTATTTACGGTTGAGGCGCGCAAGCGTTTCCGTGCGTTGCGTGGCGATAAGCCGGACAAAGAGCAATAAAATTAAATTTGTTGGAGTATATAATAAGGTAGGAAGTTCCAAGTTCCAATTTCCAGATTCCAAATTACTCACACCCGACAAATCTACTGCGCGAGAGTTGATGTGCCAAGCAGCAAGTTCCAATTTCCAGATTCCCGCACCTGAGCAAATAAAAAATTTCGGGAACTTGAAATCAAGAATGTTGCACCAAGGCGACGGCATTAAAATCTAGAACTTGAAATTTGAAACTTGGAACTTGGAACTTGTGTTTTTTAAATTTTCTTGTGGAGTTTAAACTCGCTGCGCTCGTTTTTTTAGACATGAGATATGAGACTACCACACTCTCCGCACTTCGCTCTGTTTCCCCAGCTTTATTTTGTCTTATACCTCACGTCTCAAGTCTGCGCCAGCATTTCGCGCGCAGAAAGCACAAGCATATCTAAAATATGAATCTGGAACTTGTTATTTGGAAATTGTTATTTGGAACTTGGAACTTGAAATTTGAAACTTGTGTTTTTTAAATTTTCTTGTGGAGTTTAAACTCGCTGCGCTCGTTTTTTTAGACATGAGACGCTAGACTTGAGATATGAGACTACCACGCTCTCCGCACTTCGCTCTGTTTCCCCAGCTTTATTTTGTCTTATACCTCACGTCCCATGTCTGCGCTAGCATTTCGCGCGCAGAAAACACAAGAATATCTAAAATATAGAATTTGGAACTTGTTATTTGGAACTTGGAACTTGGAACTTGGAACTTGGAACTTGGAATCTGGAACTTGGAATCTGAAACTTGGAATCTGGAACTTGAAACTTGGAACTTGAAACTTGGAACTTGGAATCTGGAACTTGAAATTTGGAACTTGGAACTTGGAATCTGAAACTTGGAATCTGGAACTTGAAACTTGGAACTTGGAATCTGAAACTTGGAACTTGGAATCTGGAACTTGGAATCTGAAACTTCCTACTAAACTTCTTCTTCAAACTCAGGAGCCCAAGCGTTGAATAGGGTGTTGAGGTAAATATTTTCTTCGGGAGTAATGATTTGGTCGGCTTTAACCAGTTGCACCGCAAAATCGAGAAAATGATCGCGTTCTTTGGGAATGGAATCGTTGTAGAAATCGTTCATGGCTTTGGTAAAATGTTCCATGTATTTTTCTTCGGGCAAGGTGCTTAAAAATTCAATTTCGTTATCGAGATCGACGTGGAAGGGAAAATTTTCGGTGAGGTAGGCCACAATCACATCGTCTTCGGCAAGGTTAAATTTTCCGTCAACAGCAGATAAAATGAGGAGTAAATGGTAGCCGGCAATGGGTTTATTGAGTGTGTGCATGGTATTTCGAGCGTTTTGAGGCTTTAAAGGTAGGAGAAAGGGCTTTTTACACGGCGAAAATGAAGAAAAATAAAATAGTTGAAAAAAAATTTGCAGAATCGGGAAGACTGACTAATTTTGTCCTCCCAAAACGCGGAAATAAACACTTCGCATCAGGGATTTGAAATCAAGCGGAAGTAGCTCATCCCGATGGCTCGGGAGGTAGAGCGTAAATAGAATAGCGGAAGTAGCTCAGTTGGTAGAGCGTAACCTTGCCAAGGTTAAGGTCGCCGGTTCGAGACCGGTCTTCCGCTCAAAAGTCCCGCATGAAGCGGGACTTTTACATTAGAACGCAGTTTTCGTTCTTTTTTAGAATGCCTGGGTGGTGGTCCCGATAGCTATCGGGAGGTAGCCACGAGTAAAGTTTGTATAGTTTCGTTCTTTTTTAGAATGCCTGGGTGGTGGAATTGGTAGACACGAGGGACTTAAAATCCCTTGGCTTCACGGCCGTACGGGTTCAAGTCCCGTCTCGGGTACATTGCAAAAGCGGTTCATTTTCGAAAGAAAATGAACCGCTTTTTGTTTTTTGAAAAATAGCATGCAACAGTGTAGTGTATAGATTCTAAGTTCTCATGTTATCTCAACTAGTCCTGTTTTTACGGCGTACATGACTAGTCCTGTAATATTGCGCGATTCCGTTTTTAATAAAAGGTTGTTGCGGTGGCCGTTGACTGAAAATAAGAATAGAATAGATTAGTTGTATGTATAAGCAACGTTGCTATTGCAAGAAATCCATTATACCGTTTCAGCCTTTCTAAGTTCGTCCATGTGTTCTTTCACCGCTCTCAGAAAGACCTCACGAATCGGAATTTTTTCTTTCTTCGATTGCGCCCAGATACGGATTTCATTGAGTCCCAATAGCGGGATGGCATCTTTCAATTGTTCTGCAAGAGTATCGAGTTCGGTAATGAGTCTATCGAGTGATGTTGATGCTGCTTTCCGATCCCCCTTGTTCGCCAACACATCAAGATATTTGAAGATTGAAAGTTCAAAATTGATTTCGTTGCTTTGTTTGTTGAAATGCCGCATCCCAGCTCGGGTAAGGTATTCATCAAGCCGGTCCTGATCCAGTTCATATTGCAGAACAGGCTGCAACATCCGCGCAAAATCACGAATATCGGTACGCGCTTTCCGATTAGACATGGTGATGATCCGGTAAACAATTTTATTAGCTGAGGCAAAATTTCCACCGAGAAACTCGGCTACGGCAAAATTGCAGAGGTAGGGCAATACCTGACTTTCTGTGAGCAGCTTTGCATTGTGTGTCAACCAATCATCAATTTCAGGAATGAGTGTGGCTACGGAATCAAACTTTCCCATATTCAGCGCAAGCATAAATTGATTGTGATAGAGCATCCGTTGAAAATCACATTGTGCTTCGGTCGAGAGTCCTTTAAACTCTCCCACCATTGAAATGTATGTCCGAGCATCATTCCAGTCAACGGGCGAATAATAACATGCTAACTGGTAATACTTGCACATTTGCAACAGCAGTTCAGTTTGATCGATTTGCCATTGAGGATGTTGCTGCCATTCTTTCAACAAGGATTGGTAGCGAATCAAAGCCCCCATTGGATTTCGTTCATATAGATCGCGCATGCCAAGAATATTAAAGGCTAACGCTTTTTCTAGATAATGGCCCGCTTCGCTTAGGCGATGAACGAGTTCGGACTCGGAATGCTCCCGTACTTTGACCTGAACTTCGGGATCGCGGTGATGCAGGTATTGCTGAAAATAAGAAAGAACAATTTCATGGTGGCTAATGAGGCTACGCAGGTCTTCCATTTTTTTCAACACAGTGATTTCTTCATTTCGAAGTTCGGTCAGTTTATCTCTTTTCTCTGGCGGATTGTCGTCGGGAATCGTTTTGATTTCCCATTCGATACACTGCAGGGCAAAATGATAACGACTGGTTTCGAGGGCCAATTTTTTTGCCCGTTTTAGTTGGCGGGCCAGGGGACGTATGAGTTTTTTTCGATGCAAGACAGCAATTTCGTCTAGTGCTGTACGGAGCAGCGAATCAATATCGGCTTCTTTGTGCAGGATGCGAAGCCCGTCGAGAATCAAGTCTTTGAGGCGATTGGATACCGTATGTAGATTTTGCTGAAACCGATTTTGTTCTAAAGCATTGCCCACAGGCTGTGCTTTGTTCAATAGATCGAAGAGAATCAGTTGCTGGCTGCTAGATCCAGCACGGGCTTTCCCCATCAGTTTAATGTACCGTTTCTCAGATACAGTAAGCGAATCAATCCATTTCTTTAATTCATCCGATGCTTCCATAAATTCGGATTGTTTAGTATTTCAGCTACAATTCAGCAAAATACAACAATAAAAATAGAGCTATCGCCCTTTCGGATTGTTTAGTTGGGAAAAAAAGATGGTTTGAGTCAGGGAAAAACCTGCTGTATTCTCATATCGTCAAATCACAAATAATTAAACCTGAAAAAAATAACATGGCTACTACAATTAAATTCAAGTACGATTATTCTATCATCCCTCCACAACCGATTGAGCCTATTAGTACTCTTGAGATTGTATTCGGAGATGAACGTGTCATTGTCAAAAATCATTCTACTACTGAATCAGCCTCTATGCCCACTATAGGCGCAACAATGACATTGAGCTTTATAGGCACAGATGCTCCCCCTTTAAACCTGAAAATGGAGTCTAGTGGAGCGACACTTTTGCCTTCAGGTCTCTGGGAGCAATATGCCGGTTACTATCGCTTTCCAAAAAAAATCCATTCAATGACGATGTATGATGAAGTTACTGTCAACAACGACAACCCCAGCGAAATCGGTGTCGTTTTCGTTGGTACAGGTGGACTGTAACTCCCCCTACCGAAGCAGACAAGCGAATAATGGTTCACGCACTTATTAATATGTTGGATTTATTAGGTATCTTATTAAAGGATCAACCTTCTGCTATAACAAAAGTTACTAAAAACGAGGCAGAGAAATTGATACGTGATGCAATTATCGCCTATCGGCAAACGTCAAGTTTAAATAAGCTATCACTTGAGCAAGTTCGTAAAGCAATAAATAGAATTCACGATAAAGTGTATTCTGATGTTTCAACATTCTTTGATAAGGAAATAGCTGAACAGAGTTTGATGGCTATCTCACAGACCTCATTAGCTGTGGGTTCTATGTTCACAGCCTTTCCAATAATCTCAGTAATTGCTGATGGCGTAGCACTTGCAACAATGGCTGCGGCTCTGGGTTTGGAGATTGACCTTGAGGCAGAAGGAGGGAAAATAGTTGCCGAAGCCAATGGCATGAAAATTTCGATTGATAAAGAACCTGAACTTGCACCAGCTAGAGTCTGGAATGATGCTCGATCTGCAGAGTTACTAACTCTGGGCAAATTGAACGCAGGAATGAGCAGTTACCGCGGGGATTCGAGTCTTTATTCTTTAATCTTTGCGACAGAAAGCAAAACACCTAACCTCAATGACGATCAATTATTTGCTGCTATCAAACAAATATGCATTGATACAAGCAATTTATCTTCCAATGAACCAGAATTGGGAGATAAATTATTTGCGGTTATTTCTGCGGAAAATGATGCAGAAATTCGTCAAGCAGCTCAGAGAATCACTATCATTAGTCAACAAAACGCTCAACTATATGCCAGTATTTCAGTTTCTGTAGTATTTGGTGCCAAACTAGCATATAATATTTATAAAAATTATGATTCTATAAAAACATCTTGGAATGCAATTCATGGAGGTACAATTCCTGAGGGTATGACGGGACGTTGGACAAAAACAATGTCAACATGTAATAAAATCAGTGCCGGAGTTGGAGCAGTCGCAGGGATTTTTGGCGCAAGCATAGAAATATGGTCGGCAATAAAAACAGCTAAAGAAAAAGAGAATGCTCTAAAGACCATAGATGACAATCGTGATTCGATAGTAAATTATTATGACTCATTACTTTCCCATGTTCATTGATTTATGTGTAAAAAATGTATAGCAATATATGTTTTTGAGCAGACACTAACTTTCGGCGCAATACAACAAGGCTGTCTAAACAAGATGGCCTTGTTTCGTTTTAAGAAGATCGTATAAGCACGTGTTTCTCGACAAGTTACAACAAAACATAGTTATTTTGTTAATTCTCTTGTATAACCGTTTGTTCACTATCTTGCCTATTCTTCGTCCACAACAAAATCATGAAAGCACTATTTTATTTCGGTCTATTGGGCTTGCTCATTTTTGAAATTGCAGCCGTTTATTTTATCATGCCGTTTCCGGGTAGCCAGCGCATCAATAGTCTCGGATTGGCATACACCCTTTACCATTACCGTTGGGTCTTTCGTATTGTTTTTGTTATTTTAATAGCTATCGGTTTTTTGCCTGCTTTTCGGAAAAGTAAAGTATGGCCTTCGTTGCTCATTGTTTTGGTAAGTGTGGTTACTTATTTCATCAATGCCAAGATGTTTGCCGAAGCTATTTTTCATCAACCCAAACAAGTTCTTTTTGCCAATCAGCAAACCTCTAAATTGCCTGCCGATGCGGTTGTGCTTGTTGTTGCAAATGGCAATGAAGCCAAAGCATTTCCAATTCGATACATTGCGTATCACCATCAAGTTCAAACAACAGTTGGCGGCAAAAAATTATTGGTAACCTATTGCGATGTGTGTCGGAGTGGTTATGTGTTTGAACCTTTGGTGAATGGAAAAGCAGAAACATTCCGACTCGTGGGCATGGATCATTTCAATGCCATGCTGGAAGATCATAGCACAAAAACGTGGTGGCGACAAGCAACTGGCGAAGCTGTTGCAGGAGAACTCAAAGGGCAAACCTTACCAATCTTTTCATCGCAACAAATGAGTTTGGCGCAATTCTTCACCTTGCATCCAAACGGAACAGTCATGCTTCCCGATCCTGCATTTGAAAAACGATACGATCAAACAGGAGCTTTCGGAAAAGGGAAAGATACCGATTCGTTGACTTACACAGACACGACTTCATGGAAAGAAAAATCGTGGGTTGTTGGTGTGGTAGCTGGCCATAAATCGAAAGTATATGACTGGAATGTGTTGAAGCAAAAAAACATCATCAACGATACTATTGGAAATATACCCATCTCGCTTGTGATGCTTGCCGATGAGAAAAGTTTTTTTGCATTTCAGCGAAACAAAGCTGAATCATTTGTGCTGCGCAACGATTCACTTATTTCAACTACATCATCCTATGCCATCACAGAAGTTATGCTTGGGAAACAATTTGTTTCTTTGCAAGCGAATCAAACATACTGGCATACTTGGCGTGTTTTTCATCCACACACAACACGCTACAACGCAGATTAATTTTGATTTTGTAACTTCATCAAACAAATTGCATGGCCGAAATAGAAAAATCAAAAGGCATCTGGCGTGTCATTACGGCTTCGTCAGTAGGTACGCTGATTGAGTGGTACGATTTCTACATCTTCGGAAGTCTAGCCGTAATCATTTCGTCGCAATTTTTTCCAGAAGATAAAGGCTCTGCGGGTTTGCTTTCAACGCTTGCCATTTTTGCCGCAGGGTTTATTGTGCGTCCTTTTGGTGCGCTTGTGTTTGGTCGCTTGGGCGATCGGGTGGGACGGAAGTACACCTTTTTACTCACGCTTGTACTCATGGGCGGATCGACGTTTGCGATTGGCTTGATTCCGAATTACAAAAGCATTGGTATGGCTGCGCCCTTGTTGATTTTGTTTTTGCGTTTGGTACAAGGACTTGCACTTGGCGGCGAATATGGCGGTGCAGCAACGTATGTAGCCGAACATGCTCCTGCCAATCGACGTGGATTTTTTACCAGTTGGATTCAGACGACGGCAACGCTTGGGCTATTCGCATCGCTCGGTGTTATTATTCTGACGCGAAATATTTTAGGTGTAGAAAAGTTTATGGATTGGGGTTGGCGCATTCCGTTCTTGCTATCAGCGGTCTTGGTGGTGCTTTCGGTTTACATCCGATTGAAGATGAACGAATCGCCACTTTTCGAAAAATTAAAAAAGACAGGAACAACATCGCGCAACCCAATCAAAGAAAGTTTTACCAAACGCGAAAATTTAAAAATGGTTTTACTCGCGCTCTTTGGTGCGGTGATGGGGCAAGGTGTTGTTTGGTACACCGGACAATTTTATGCGCAATCGTTTATCGAAAATGTATGTAAAATCGATTTTGTACAATCGCGCACCATTTTGCTTTGGGCCATTGCTTTTGCAACACCATTCTTTGTGGTGTTTGGTGCATGGAGCGACAAGGTGGGGCGGAAATGGATCATGCTTGCAGGCATGTTTCTCGGTGTGCTTTGCTATCGGCCCATCTATCAATGCTTTCTTGATTTAACGAGCGAGAAAAACAAAACCGAGTTGTCCGAGAAAAGACAAACAACGCGTTTGGTCTCCGCATTAACAACTTCATCCGATTCACTCGTCAAAGAAACAACGGTGAAATTTTTTACAGATGGCGCGGTATTTAAAGAAACAAAAACCGATACACTTTATGCCGATTCGCAGCAGAAGACCATCAAGCCGCTCGTGAAAGTGGAGAAAAAATTAGGCGATGGACACTACTGGATTTTTATTTTCCTCGTCTTTATACAAGTTGTTTTTGTAACGATGGTTTACGGACCAATCGCTGCATTTTTAGTCGAATTGTTTCCCACGCGCATACGCTACACGAGTATGTCGTTGCCTTACCACATTGGCAATGGTGTGTTTGGCGGACTTGTTCCATTCATCAGTACCTTGATTATTGAATATACCAAAACACCAGAAAATCCGACCGGAAATCCATTGGCCGGATTGTGGTATCCGATTTCGGTTGCAGCCGTTTGTCTGATCGTGGGTATGCTTTATCTGTCAAACAAAAAAAGCAAACATGCAACGGATGCCGATCCAAATTTAGCTACGAATAACTAAGGTGATATGAATCAGATGAAACGCTTTTTAGGATTGGTGTGGATGCTTTTAGGTCCACTTGTCTTGTTGTTTCTCATTTATGAAGCAATCAAGAAGAATACGCTCGAAACCAGTACTTCCAATGATTTGCTGCAATGGGGCATCATCATCACAATTTTTATTCCGATTGCGGTTGGCTTGATTCTGTTTGGGTACTACGCTTGGCGTGGAGCTTATGATGGGGAAGAATGATTTTTTTGATTTAGAAGTTGTTTAAAATTTGTTCCGATGCTTCGGAACAAAGGATAAAATTTAAACAGGCTCTTAGTATTTATGAATTAAAACCACTTTAATATTTTATTCCACGTCTTTAATCCGCCATTGATTTTGGCTGTATGTCAAACTATATTTTTCTATTGGTTTGAAACCGTGCATACTTATTTGTTGTGTTTTTTTGTGCGTTAATTTTGTAAACACTAAATCACCATATACCACACGCAATGGATGCGTGTAGCTGACGTAAACCATAATCGTATCTGCAACACGTTTATTGTCTATAATTTTAAATAGGACTCGTTTAGGTTCTTTTACAACAAATCTGTAACGCTTTAATTGTGCCGTATGTTCCGTAGCTAATTTATACACATCGGGCCAAGTCATACCATATTTCGCGTCGGGCGATTCGAAGGCAGGAAATCCAAATGCTTCGATGCTTTTTTTTTCGGCAAGCGTTATGTAGTCATTACTAAACGAATACGCAGTGTGTTCCTGTTTTGCGTTCTTTCCAAAATTCGCATAGTCATCCAATAACGTTTCGATGCCAATTCGCTGGCCTTTATGGTGCTTTACTGCTTCTTTAAATTTAGTATCAAGGTCTGATTGAAAATTAGCGATTCGTCTTTGAATTAAGTTATTGATTTCTGTCTTGCTTGGCGATTCAATTTTTGTTTTTTGCTTGGTATAAGCAAATAGGCTTGTGATGGCTATCATAAAAAGCATGAAATTGATCCATTGCTTGCGTTGTTTGCGGAGGCCAGCTTTCCTTCTTTTTCCAAGCGCATGGCATAAATTATTGATGATGTCATCTACTCCAATCTGTGTTGATTCGGCATAATGATCGACCAATTCAGGAAAATTATTTTTAACGTCATCCATTGAGATGTTGTGCTAAATCGGAAAAATCAAGGTGCGCCCTTCTTTTTTTTCGCGCCTTAAAATATGATTTCGTTCGATAGCTGGCCAATTTCGGATATAATGCCGACTCAAAATAATAATACAATACTCAGACTCTTCAAGTCCAGTATAAATTGTTTCGGAAACAGAATCGCCAAGGCCCAATTCATCGCCCGCGTAATAAACTTTCAAGCCGCGCTTCTTTAAACCACGTGCAATGGATGATGCTACGGCTGATTTATCTTCGATGGCATAAGAAATAAAAACATCGTACGTTTTCATCTAACCTGTTGCGTTTGGGGACGATTGGAGATTAATGACAGATTATTTGGACTTATTTTTTTACGAAAAGCAACTACTCACTCAACGCGATCAATTTCCCATACGTTATTTTGATGTGTCAAAACATATTCTTCACTTGGCTTAAATCCATACATGCGAATCTGCTGTTTTTTTAAGCGTTCTTTTTCATCGTATTTTAATGTGCCATATACAATGCGTATAGGCCTTTTGTATGTTACTAAGACGTGAATTTCGTTTTGTTGTCTAAAAAAAGTATCGACTTTAAAATCAACGCTAGATGGTTCTTTGACGATATATAGTAGGGCCGTTTTCTCGTTCAAGTCTGTCGGCTTGAGTAAGTAACTATCTGGCCAAATAATTCCATAATGCGAATCCGGGGTGTCAAATGCCGGTGTTTTCAGCGCTTTTATATTGGCGAGTCCGGAGATATTTTTTTCGTGATTGACAAAAATGTATTCATTCCGTTGACGTTTCGATTTTTTTCCAAACTGTGTATAACGTAGCAATAAAGAATCAAAACTTATTTTTTGACCATATTCTTCTCTGATTTTTTTCTCAAACTCGTTTTCGATAGTCGTTTCAATGGTGTGGATTTTTTCAGTAACAATTTTTTCTACGGTTTCGCGATCTGGATAAGTAATTAAAACAGATCTTCCTTCGTAGTATAGAAATGAAGACAAGCAGAGAATCAATGCCGATGCTGCAATTACGCGTCGCTTTTTTTTAGTTCGATGCTCTTTCCGTTTCTTGATAATTGCGTTGTATAAATTGTCCACCAAATTGGGCAAACTAGTTTGCGATGACTCGGCATAATGATCAAGCAACTCAGGAAAATTAGTTTTCACGTCATGTACTGTAATGTTATGCCAAACCGGAAAAATTAAAATACGTTTTTCTTTTTTTTCACGCCGCAAAATATGGCTACGTTCAATGATGGGCCAACTGCGTATATAATATTTACTTAAAACAACAATGCAGTATTCAGATTCTTCTAAACCTTCATAAATGGTATCGGATACCAAATCGCCCGCGCTCAGTTCATCGCCTGCAAAATAGACTTTTAGTCCTTTTTGTTTTAAACCAGCAGCAATGCCCGAAGCCAAAAGCGATTTGTCTTCGATGGCATACGAGATAAAAACATCATACATTTTTTTGATCATTTTAGGGTCGATCTACTAGGTACTCAAAAACGCATTAACTTATCAATCCACCAAGCCATGCTTTCTCCAATTGTGCCGCGTTGCGCGCGCATGCGTTGTGAAACCACATATAAATAGGATGCACTTGTCTTTTGGTACATCAGTAAGGTGCGCATCAGTTCAATCAATATTATTTTTTCTTCTGCTGTTTTATACCACAACCAAAAAAATATTCGAATGCGTGACCAAAGCGATAGCGTTGGCATCTGTGGATAGTGAATATATGCCTGTACTTGTTGTTGCTGCGCCTGTTGTGTTTGCTGTTGTGTTCGCTGAATGCGCTCTCGTTCCTGCGCATCTGCTGCATAAACGGCTGCCGCAGTCAGTTTGGGTTCGTCGCGATCAAGAATGACGGCAAACTCAATCAACGAGAGCGTTGCGAGTTCTCTTGCAAATGCATGCTTACCCGTCAACCATTGCATAATAACTTTTTCAATGGCTGTTGACTCACGGCTTTGATTAGGGAAAACAGGTATGATGTAATTTTGAATCACAATTGTATAATAACCGTTTGATATGAGACTTCGTTGCCGTAAATAAACGATACCAATGGCCTGAATTAAAGCCAGCCGATCTAACGTTCCAAACTTTTTGTAAATAGGTTCAATGTATTGAATAATATAATCCGGTTGTACCGCAATTAAAGACGCTGCCGTATGTAAAATAAAAGACCGAATGCTCTGCCGTTGCTCCTTGTTCTGCAAATGCTCGAGCAGATTCCAAACATCCCGCAACGAAATAACATCACGATCACCAGTGTAAGGAATTGAACTATAAATATTCAAAATTAAAATCAGGCATGTATCACGTAATGTTGGTTTTTGTCTGCGGTTAAATTCAGAAGCCTCATTCAGACAAGATTGTAGCCACTTATCTAAAATAGATTTTACAAGTAATGGCTCTGTTTCGTACTTTTTTGTGATAAAACGCGTGAGTAATTCGGTATAATTAGATTGTATTGCAAAAAAATCAAATACGTCTTGCTGAATTAAGCTAAAGTGATTTTCTAATAATTCTTCCAGTATTTCTTTTAATGGCGCTTCTAAGTCTTGTCGATTACTAAATCCAATTAGAAGCATCATGATCCGTTGATCGAGATTGCCTGGCCGATCATACTCTGCAGCATATTTTAAGGTTAGGATAATAGACGCTTTTAAATTTTTCGAGTTTTTCTCGCTCCAGCGCATCAATGTTGAAAACATTTGTTCTTCCTGCTCAAATGCCCGCCAGCGCGAAATTGCTTTGGCTGTTATGCGCCTTGTGGTGATGTCGCCAGAGGCGGCTAGGCTTAATAATTTAGGCTCGGCATGTTGTAACGAAACAAGTCCAATATCACTTATTGTTTCTGCTGCAACTACCCGCAATCGTTTTCCACGCTCGGTATTGCCATTGATTTCGGTATCAACAATACGATTTGCGGCTTGAGCAGAAGAAGCACCAGCAAGATCTGTTAAAACCGTAAAGGCAGATAAAATATGACGGCGGTAGTTTGGCCATGCTGCGCGAATAATCTCTGCCCGTTGATTTGGAAATTTGCAAGTGATCAATTGACGACCATCGTCAAAACGTTCTAGGTTAAAAAAGTTTAGTAAAAAATCTAAATCACAGTAATCTAAAGATTGCAAACGCGCATCGCGATAATGCCAAAAGTCTTGCGCAATGCGTTGCATCACAGCAAAAAACTGATCGTCGAATAAACCATCCAACAATGCCGCGCCAAGTGCAATTAGACGTTCGCTCGCTTTGAGCGATTGGTACCACTTTGTTACCAACGTTTCGCGTTTATCTTTAATGATGAAAATAGCATCGTTTATTTTCTTGTCAAAATGATCATCGCTTTGATTGGCTTCAAGCAACATAAAGAAAAAATCGATTTGACTCGGTGTTTCAAAACGCTCTGCAATTTGGGCCATAGATTGTTGTGGCGATAGTTTAGTTTCGCTACTGAGAGCAAGTTCGGCATCGAGCTTGAAAATTGTGCGATGAAAATTTGCTTTCTTAATGGCATACTGAAGAAGCGTTTCCGAACTGTAAATTCCACTATTGGGAATTTCAAACCAATACAAATCCAGCACCGCTTCTGCTTGTTGCCAACTTTGTGCCGTAATTTCCGATGTGATGATGATGTAATGCTTGTATTCGTGCGCAATAGAGGCAAATTGCGCGAGGTTGTAGCCAATCTGTTGTGGATTGAGATCGGGCAAAATAAAAAGTGTTTCCTTTTGTTCCTCACAAATTTCTTTGAATAGAGAACTAAAGTCCTCAGAATCTCGCCATTCTTTTAGTTGAAGTGTAGGGAACTCATTTTTAAAATTACTCGACAAGTGCCGCGCAAACGCATTCTTATCAAAACCAGAACCACCGCCAAGGACTTGCAAACGCTTATCCTTTAATTTATCAAATACAAGTTGCGTGAATATAGGTGCAGCATAAAATGTATCATTATAAACAGCAGGATTTATTTTTGAAAAACCTTCATCACTATCGGCCATATAGATTTCTGTGATGTTGATATCGTGCCCCGCAATATTCCCAAATGAACTTTGGCTATTGTTGTTGACCGATACTGCCGGACCTGTTGGGTTTATAGTTTCCATCTTAGAGTAAGTGAATTGAATTGATGTTTCCTCCTGCTACATTCCCAATGTTTGTATTGTTGTTATTGGAAATAGAAATTCCTGCTTGTATCGGATGTTGTTGTTCAGGTATTGTTTTTTTACGTTTTTTCTTTTTTTTATTCGGTAGCTTTATGCTTGTTGTTTTCGGTTGTGCGTGCACAACTTCAATGACGCGATCAACAATATAGGCTATGCCTTTGCTCGACGAAATGGCATACCTGTCCGCTAGAACCGGCAATCTACTGCGCAACTCGTCGATACTGATTTTGTGTAACACAGGTAATATTCGTTTGCGTTGGTCTTCAACAGCAAACAAGGTTTCCAACTCTTTCATGGCCCAGGCTTTTTCTAAATACGTTGGACTGATGAGGACCAATCCATATTCAGACTCTAGGAGTGCTTTGTTGATACTTGACGAGATGGATGTGCCAATTGTTAATTCAAATCCTGAATACCAAACGCGTATTCCTTTTCGTTTTAGTTCGAGCGCCAATTCGTTGGCAAAATCATTTTTATCTTCAAACGCATGCGAGATAAAAAGGTCATAAGTGTATTTTTCCATCATATAAAATAAAAAAGATGTGCGCGCTTTAGCGATGACGTAATCTGATTACGACAGGAACAAGACGATTTTGAAGAGAGGGTAATCAGCAAGCTACTTACGCGTGTATGAAAATCCAAGTAGCTCCGTGGCTATCTCTTGTTTCATTGCACGGTGGAAATGTTTCGCCCGACGAAATTCTTATGGTATAGGATCGATGTTGCTGGCAATAATACGTGCCACTTTGAGTGCATGTTTGGCCTGTTTTCATGTTTTTTTTAACGAAATAACAGAAAGGTCAATCAAATTGCAATGTAGATTTCTAAACAGGCCGAATTGTTTTCTGAACGTCTATTTTTTGCGCTTAGAGCCTGTTTAAAATTTGTTCCGATGCTTCGCAACAAAGGATGGAATTTAAACAGGCTCTTAGAAGCTGTTTAAATTTCATCCTTTGATTTTGTTATGTGTCTTTTTGCACCATACTTCGTTGCGTTTTTTGACCGTAGTCGTTCTA